>NZ_PNCT01000003.1:0-142526 GCF_005887365.1 Pseudoalteromonas sp. S3785
TCGCGCCGCGATTAAATAGCCCCTAGTTTGAACAAATTTTAATCCGTAAAGTTCAACAGACCCTGGTGCTTTTGTATAAATTTGTGTTTATCTATTGGCTTTAGCACACGGGTTGTTTAGAATCGAGGAAAACAAACAGGTCAGACCTGTCAGCGGGAGAGCATAAATGTCTGAGCAAAATATACTAAAAACACCAAAAGGCGACCGTATTGCCATCGTTAGCGGCTTACGTACTCCTTTTGCAAAACAAGCAACAGCGTTTCACCATGTACCGGCCCTTGATATGGGTAAGTTGGTGGTTAACGAAATGCTTGAACGATTAAATTTCGACAAGTCAGAAATCGATCAACTTGTATTTGGTCAAGTAGTGCAAATGCCAGAAGCACCAAACATTGCGCGTGAAATAGTATTAGGTACGGGTATGCCTGTAGGTGTAGATGCGTATTCTGTATCGCGTGCGTGTGCTACCAGCTTTCAGGCTATTGCCAATGTAGCTGAGTCTATTATGGCAGGCTCTGTAAATGTAGGTATTGCTGGTGGTGCTGACTCATCTTCAGTGCTGCCTATTGGCGTAAGTAAAAAATTGGCAGGTAGCTTAGTTGATTTAAACAAAGCGCGTACCTTAGGCCAGCGCTTGAAAATATTCTCAAAACTGCGTTTAAAAGATTTATTACCAGTACCGCCAGCGGTTGCTGAGTACTCGACAGGCCTTTCTATGGGGCAAACAGCTGAGCAAATGGCTAAAACACACAACATTAGCCGTGAAGATCAAGATGCACTCGCGCATCGCTCGCATTCGCTTGCAACCCAAGCATGGGCAGATGGCAAGTTAAAAGATGAAGTTATGACGGCGCACTTGCCGCCATATAAAAGCTTTATTGAAGAAGATAATAACATCCGTAAAAATTCTACCGTTGAAGGCTACGCTAAGCTTAAACCAGTATTTGACCGCCAACATGGCTCGGTTACCGCAGCAAACGCAACACCATTAACCGATGGTGCAGCTGCCGTACTGATGATGAGCGAAAGCAAAGCAAAAGCACTAGGCTACGAAATTTTAGGTTATGTGCGCAGTTTTGCGTTCTCGGCAATTGGTGTAGAGCAAGATATGCTAATGGGCCCAGCGCATTCAACGCCTATCGCACTTGATAGGGCAGGTATTACGCTTGCTGATTTAGATTTAATTGAAATGCATGAAGCATTTGCAGCACAAGCGCTGGCTAACATGAAAATGTTTGCATCAGATAAGTTTGCGCAAGAAAAACTTGGTCGTAGCAAAGCAATTGGCGAAATTAACATGGATAAGTTTAACGTTAACGGCGGCTCACTGGCATATGGTCACCCATTTGCAGCAACCGGTGCTCGCTTAATTACGCAAAGCTTACACGAGCTTAAACGTCGTGGTGGCGGTTTAGCATTAACAACAGCGTGTGCTGCTGGTGGTTTAGGTGCAGCCTTTGTATTGGAGAGCGCGTAATGACAGATTCAGTATTTAATTTAACGGTAGATGAAAACAAAATTGCCGTAGTAACCATTGATGTGCCGGGTGAAAAAATGAACACTCTGCGCGACTCATTCGCTGATGACTTAAAAGCTTTACTTGAAGAAGCCAAGCAAGAGTCAGTAAAGGGTATGGTATTTATTAGTGGTAAAAGCGATAACTTTATCGCGGGCGCTGATGTAAAAATGCTTGATAGCGTGCAAAAACGTGAAGATGCTTTAGCAATCAGTGAGCTGTGTCATCAAGCCTTTTTTGATATGACAAAGCTACCTTACACAACGGTTAGCGCAATTCATGGTGCGGCGCTTGGTGGTGGTTTAGAGTTTGCTTTAGCGTGTGATTACCGCGTAGGCACGGATAGCGATATTACTAAAGTAGGCCTGCCAGAAGTACAACTTGGTTTATTACCAGGTGGTGGCGGTACGCAGCGTTTAACTAAAATTGTAGGCATTCAAAAAGCGCTAGAGTGGATGCTAACAGGTAAGCAGATTCGCCCTAAGCAAGCTAAAAAAGCGGGTGTATTAGATGATGTAGTACCACAAAGTGTATTGTTAAAAGTTGCTAAAGAATTTTCAGCTAAGAAAAAGCCAGCAGATAAAGAGCCTAAGCTTGATAAAGTAAGCAAATTGCTAGAGTCAAACCCGTTTGGTCGTAACTTTATCTTTAAAAAAGCCAAAGAAAACGTCCTTAAAAAAACTGGCGGACATTATCCTGCACCGCTTGCAATTATTAAGGCTGTGCGTGCAAGTGTAGAGCTTGATAAATTAAAAGCATACAAAACAGAAGCTGAAAGCTTTGCAACACTTGTAATGAGTGACGAATCTAAAGCGCTGCGTAGTATTTTCTTTGCAACCACTGAAATGAAAAAAGAGTGGCGCAACGATGATGCGCCGGCTATTAGTAAAACAGCTGTTTTAGGTGGTGGCTTAATGGGTGCTGGTATTGCGCATGTAAGCGCAGTAAAAGCCAAAGTACCTGTGCGTATTAAAGATGTAGCAGAGCAGGGCATTAGTAATGCCATGAACTACACCTACAAAATTTTAGATAAGCGCCTTAAGCGCCGTATTATGTCTAAAGCTGATATGCAGTTAACCATGAACCGTATTACCGGTACTACTGACTACAGCGGCTTTAAACACATTGATTTAGTAGTGGAAGCTGTATTTGAAGACCTAGCCTTAAAGCAAGGTATGGTTGCTGATATAGAGCAGCAATGTCAAAGCAATACTATTTTTGCTAGTAACACGTCATCACTGCCTATCTCACAAATTGCAGCGCAGGCGCAGCGTCCAGAAAACGTGATTGGTCTGCATTACTTCTCGCCAGTTGAAAAAATGCCACTAGTGGAAATTATTCCACATGAAGGCACGTCACAAGAGACCATAGCACGTGTAGTTAACTTTGCTCGTAAGCAAGGTAAAACGCCCATTGTGGTAAAAGACATGGCTGGTTTTTACGTAAACCGTATTTTAGCGCCTTATGTAAATGAAGCGGCTAATTTAATGCTTGCCGGTGAGCCAATTGAAAAAATAGATGCAGCACTTGTAGAGTTTGGCTTCCCAGTGGGGCCGCTTGCTTTACTTGACGAAGTAGGGATCGATATAGGCTCTAAAATTGCCCCAATTCTTGAAAAAGAATTAGGCGAGCGATTTAAAGCGCCAGATGCATTTTCTCGTATGATTGATTCAAAACGCCTAGGCCGTAAAACGGGTCGTGGTTTTTATGAGTACGATAAAAAGAGCAAAAAAGTTGACGAGTCAGTGTATGAGCTATTAGGTGTGACACCTGCTCCGCGTTTAAATAAAAGCGAGATTGCTAAGCGTTGTGTATCACAAATGCTTAACGAAGCAGTACGTTGTTTAGACGATGGCATTATTGCCAGCCCACGTGATGGCGATATTGGCGCTATATTTGGCATTGGCTTCCCACCGTTTTTAGGTGGACCGTTTAGCTACATGGATAAATTGGGCGCAAGTAAGGTTAGCTCTGAAATGTCTACTTTGGCTAATAGCAATGCGAACTTTGCTCCGTGCGATACGTTAGTAAGTATGGCTGAATCAGACGCTAAGTTTTATCAAACGCAGCCTGTTACAACTGAGCTAAGCCCAGCACCTGTTGCTGAACAAGCAATAGAAGCAGAGCCTGCTGATGAGCAACCTCAAGAAGAGAGCGTTGACTCTCCAAAGCAAGACTCGTAAAACAGCTTGATTAAAAAAACCGCATTATATGCGGTTTTTTTATACCTGCTATTTGTAAATATAGAATACTAGGGCGCAATGATAAGCAATTGTTCTTTAGGGCTAACCTCAGTGCATACTGTGTTAAAAACGTGCATTTATAAACTTAGATTGCCAGTCTTTATTTAGTTATCGACAGGTTTTTACCCTCAAATAAGGCTTATAATTAAGTGGCTTGCTATAAAGTGTGTTAGCTTAATTTGCAGCTAAGCAGATAAGAGGTAAACCATTATGCAGTTGTTTACAGCGCGACTAGCAATGCGCCCACTTCAAAGCAGTGATTGGCCATTATTTTTGCAGTTACATCAAAATTCAACCGTGATCCGTTATTGCTACGATATGCCCAGTGAAGCGTTTGTACGCAGTCGATTTGAACAACGTTTAAAAAGCTGGGATAGCACTTCTACTCATCCGCTTTGCCTTGTCGTATTTGATAAGCGTTCAAATGAGCCCATGGGTGTTACGGGGTTTACGTACGAGCTTGAGCAAGCTGAGCTAGGCTATTTGTTTTTACCCGCGTATTTTAATCAAGGCTTTGCCAGTGAGTCACTGCGTGCCGTGATTGAGTGGGCATGGCAACAATGGGGTGTTACACAGTTTAAAGCCGTGGTTACAAAGGGGAATATAGGCTCTGAAAAAGTATTACAAAAGTGTGGATTAACGTTAACGGGCATTAATACGCAAGCGCATACTATTAATAATACACGTTATGATGATTTGATATACACATTAAAGTTGTAGCAAATAGGGCTAGCAAGCTAGCCCGTGATGGTGGTTTCTATAGATGTGCTTCAATTGCTTTACGGTCTTTTTCTGGCATATTCTCAACAACTAATTTGAACGAATTATCGATCATTCTTTCAATTTCGCCTTGTGGAATAGAGCCATCTAATATCACCGTATTCCAAAGCCGCTTGTTCATATGATAACCAGGGATCACCGCAGGAAAAATATCACGCAATTTAAGTGCTTCATCGGGATCGCACTTTAAATTAAGCCACCAAATAGGATCTCCATCATCATTAACGTCTCCATCATTACCTAAGGCAAGGGTGGCAAACATTTTATGATTTACTTTATAAACATCAACCTCTTGAGCAAATGGTTTTGTCACTTGCACCAAGGGCTTCTTTACTAAATACTCATGTACTGTGTTTTGGTCCATGATCCAATCCTTGAAGTCATACTCGGTAGAGATACCATAGCAGTTTTTTTTGCTTTTGATTATAGGTATTTAGTTTTAAATTAAAATTTTGCAAGTCTACATCAAATGAAGCCCCAAATTAACGTATTTTTAATTGAACAATACCCAGTTCGTGGTATGTTTCTGGCAATCAAAAAAATAATAGGAAAACCCCCATGCCAAAGGCGAGTGACGTTAAAAAAGGAACCGCGATTGAGTTTAATAATCGTGTGTTGGTAGTTAAAGATATTGTACGTTCAGTACCACAAGGTCGTGCAGGCGGTAGTTTGTACCGTATGCGTTTATACGATGTAGTAACAGGTGCAAAAGTAGACGAAACCTTCAAAGACAGCGACATGCTAACCCTAGCAGATTTAACTCGCCGCGAAGCAATGCTTTCATACATTGATGGCGATGAATACGTGTTTATGGATAATGAAGACTACACGCCATATAACTTAAATAAAGAGGCAATAGCAGAAGAAATTCAATTCGTTAACGAAGAAACGCAAGGCGTACATGTTATTGTGATTGATGGCTCGCCTGTAGGTTTAGATTTGCCATCGAGCGTAGAGTTGGTTGTTGAAGAGACTGACCCTTCAATCAAAGGTGCTTCTGCGAGTGCGCGCTCTAAGCCTGCACGTCTGAGCACGGGTTTAACCATTTCGGTGCCTGAGCATATCTCTACGGGCGACCGTATCCGTATTAATACGGCTGAGCACAAATTTATGGGCCGCGCTGAAAAGTAGCCCAAGCTATATGATAAAGCTGGCGTTATGCCGGCTTTTTTATGCCAAAATTTTATAAACTAAGTAATCACAATCTATATCAATACTTAATTTATATAAGCTGATAGCCAGACCCGCTACTAATTCGTCTGATTAAACGGGCCTATTTGCCCTAAAATACGTAGCTTTGCTTTTTAGTTTAATGGAGAAGATGTTTGCTTTTCCGTACACAGGTGCTTGCATACACAATGTAGAAGCCAATTTGTGTATTTGCCCCATGGCATTATCTTATTTGCGCTAAGTGTTTATTAGCACTAATAAGGCTTGGCGTAGAGTTACTTTGTTGCTGTTTCAAAAACGCGGTAAATTCATCTTTTGAAAGCGGTTTAGAATAGAAATAGCCTTGCACCGTTTCACAATTTAGCGTTTTAAGTATGTCAATTTGGCTTGCTTGCTCCACACCTTCAGCAACCACATGTAAATCGAGGTTTTGTGCAATCGTCACAATAGAGTCAACCATATTACGGCCTCGTTCGGTGGTCATGTCATCAATAAATGCTTTGTCTACTTTTAAGGTATTGAGCGGAAATTGTTTTAAGTACGCTAAAGATGAATAACCTGTGCCAAAATCGTCCATGGCTAAATGAATACCACGGGCACTTAGCGAGCGCATAATTGCAATGGCTTCTTGTGGGTCGTCCATTACGGTGCCTTCGGTAATTTCCAGCTCTAAAAAGTAAGAGGGAAGTTCGTTTTTTTGTAAGATCACGTCAATACGGGTTGTTAAATCTGGCAAGCTAAACTGCTTAGCCGACAAGTTAACTGCAACGCGGCCGCTAAATAGCCCATCGTCTAGCCACTGCTTTACATCGCGACACGCTTTGTTTAAAACCACCTCACCAATTTCTATAATTTGCCCGGTTTCCTCTGCAATAGGAATAAAAACGCCGGGGCTAATAACGCCTTTTTTGGGCGTTATAAAGCGCACTAATGCTTCCATTCCGGTCAGTTTACCTGTGCGAATATTCATTTTTGGTTGGTAATACACTTCAAAATGGTTTTCTTTTAGACCAAAGCGCATTAGGTTTTCTATTTGTAAGCGTTTAACCGCTTGGCGGTTCATGGTGTCGTTAAAAAACAGATAACTATTACCCTTCTTTTTAGCGTGATACATAGCGGTATCAGCGTTTTTTAACAGTAGTTCTGGCGTACTGCCATCTTCAGGGAATAACACTATGCCTACGCTTGAGGTAATCGCAAGCTCATGGCCTGCCATTTTAAATGGGGTCGCAATTGCAGCTAAAAATTGCTTTGCCATGCGAGTAATAACATGAATATCATTAGTATCAGCCATAACTAAGGCAAATTCATCCCCCCCTAGGCGGTAAAAAACATCATTCTCGCGGGTTAATTTATTTAATCGCATAGCCAGTTTTGCTAATAGGCTGTCGCCTAGCTGGTGGCCTAATGAATCATTTATCTTTTTAAAGTTATCTAAATCAAATACCAAAAGGGCGTGATGGGTGTTTTGTTTTACTAGCTTTTGTAGGTCGGTAAAAAATAAATTTCTGTTAGGCAAACTGGTCGTGCGGTCTCTATTTGATAAATTATGCAGTTGCGATTGTGCATTTTTACGTTCGGTTAAATCTGAATAAACCACGACATAGTTTGTTATTTGGTGTTGAGCGTTTTTTATCTCATCAATAGAAATTTCTATAGGTAGTAAAACTCGCTCACTATTGCGCAGTTTTACCTCTTGTTGAATTCGTTCACGCTCTCGTACTATATTTTTAATGTTTTCTACATAGCTTTTATCGTAACCAGGTAAGTTAAAAGGCTTTTTAAGGTACTGCTCTCTAACGCCACCAAACAGGGTTAAAAAGCTGGGGTTTATATCAACTAAGTTAAAGTTTTTATCATAGATAGCGAGTGCATCAGTAAGGGATTCAACACACTTAGCAAATAAATTGAGACGCTCTTGTGTTGATTTTAACACTGAAATATCGCGCACTGTGCCAGTCATCCTCAGTGGGGCTAAGTTAGCATCTTTTTCTATTATTTTTCCGCGGTCTAATACCCAGTGCCAGTGGCCAAAGGTGTCTTTAATGCGGTAAGTGGCTTCAAAAAAAGCAGACTTTTGAGCAAAGTGTTTTTTTAGTAAATGCTCTACTGAAGCAATGTCGTGTGGGTGAATTAAGCTTTTGTTTGGCGGAAAGCCCATTAACGTTGTTGAGTCCATCATGTATTTGTCGTTAATGCGAATAACTTCGCCTGTTTTTATATTCCAATCCCAAAGTGTATCACCACTGCCTTCAACGGTGCTTTTTAAGCGTTTTTCCGAGAGGCTATGCTGCAGTCGAGAGCGCTTTAATTTATAAATTACCAATAATAGATACGGCAAAGCCAGCGCGAGGAGGGCGCTGGAAACAGTTAAAACAGTGTGGGTATCTATATTAAAGGCATGTTCAAAGGCAACCGCTGCGGGTGATAGGCTTAGCAGCAACCAGCAAAAACTACATTTTATTATTGTTATTTTTATCATTTGTTTTATTACTACTAATTAACAAACAATAATTTAAATCATGCCTCCTTTAGAGTCAAAGAGATTGCGAGCAAAGCGGCATTTTTTGCGATTTATTTACTTTTGCGCTACTTAATAACTCATACCTTGGTCTATCGTCTGCAAAAGTAGCCATTGTATAGGCCTTTATTTGCTCAAGGGTAAGCGTATGGAGAGCCTCTAGCAGGCGTTTTTGCATATGAAAGTTATGATCTTTATTACCTATTGCAAGCCAAAAGCGCTGTGAACGTAACCGTAGGTTTTTATCCTTTTCAGCTATGTGAGTTGCTAACCCTTGTTTATGCTGCTGCCATGCTGTTTCATCTAGGGCGTCTAGGTTGGCAATAAATTGGCTTACAAAATGATTATGTCTGTGCAGCAGGGTTTGAGCTTCAAATTTTGGTGATTGTATATAAAAAGCGATACCGGCTCGGGTGTTAAAAGGGGCGTAACCTGTGCCAACTAAGTATCCTAGTTGCTGGGTTGTTCGCAGTTCATTAAAGTAATCTTGGTTTATTAGATGATTAAGCGCCATTAATTTTACTTTTTCATTTACATCAGAGGTTTGCGCCTGATAATAAATAACCATAGCGTGGTCGCTACAAGGCAGTTCAAGCTGACAGCGGGTTACTTGATCTATTTCATGCAGCGGGCGTGTTAAATCTTCAATAGCAGCGGCACTTTTTAGATGTTCAGCCACTTTTTTATGGAACACTTTTGCATCTGTATGCTGCCAATTACCATGTAAAAAGGACTCAACATGTAAAGCTTTAAAAAAGTCGACTCGAAATTCGTTAAATTGCTGAAAACACGTATTTTTAAGTGCTGTAGCTAATTCGTTAGGCTGCGGATTCCATGGCATTATTTTAGCCCCTAACACGCTAAATAGCTCACTTACGGGCTTATTTTGGTTACTGTTTCGCCAGTGTCTTACCAGTTGCTTTTTGTATTCAGCAAAGCGACGGGCGCAAATATCAACATTAAACAGTGCATCAAGTAATTGCTCCACTAACTCTAACTGACTCGTGGATAGCCCCGCGGTGTGAAGCGTAAGCCCGCCTTGATGTGAGGTTAAATGATAACTAAGCCCAGCTAGTTCTGCAGGGTAAAATTGCTCACCGACACTGTCCATAAATAAGTCGCTAAAAAGGCGAGTTAAGGCCATGTGTTTTACATCTTTTACTGCAAAGTGCGAGTCCATTGCTAAATAAAAATGACCTTTGGCTACTCTAAAGGTGTTGTCTTGTTTAAACCAAAAATCAAAACCAGGCTCTTTAACTAACAATACAGGCTTTGTTTGTGGTTTTTCGACTTCATATAACACCACTTCTTTTGTTAAATAAGGATTTGCTGTAGGCAGCAGCATGGTGTTTAAGGGTTTATTTATATGTGAAAGCGACTCCAGCCAATGCGGCGAAATTGCCTCAACTTTGTAAGGGGTGTTGTACCACGCGGTTGTGTGCTCTGCCTCAACGCCTGGGTGAATAAGTACCAAGCGCATATTCTGTGGGGTAAGCCATTGCATAGCCATTTCGTGAGCGGCTTTATTAAAACCCTCCATTAAGTAATCGCCTTGCACATAGTTAGCTTCGTCGTAGTGCTGCATATTAATACTCAGGTTACTTACCCAATCAATTAAGCGCGATTTTTCTTGGTTATCAAACGCAATTTGTAACAGGTTTTTTTTATCTTGATACAGGCGCGGTAGTTTGTCGGTGTTGTCGTTGATTAGGCAAATATACTCAAACACAATTTCTATTATGTCTTCAAAGTATTCAATGCCTTCATCGGTAAGGGCCATGCTAATGTTAAAATCTTTAAAGTTACTGCCATTTATACCGCCACCGGCAGAAAGGGCGTTAATCCACCCTTGTTCTTTTAAAATAGAGTACAGCGAGCCTGCGCCTTCGTAGCCTAGTAGGTGGGCTATAAAACTTACCGTTTTGTGTCGGTAAAAGTCATCAATATTTGGCATAGCAAAACTAACTATAAGCTTTTGCATGTGCTTATGTGGTTCTATATGCAGTATTTTGCCTATGTCTTGTGCGCGGTACAAAGGTTCATTGATAGCGGGCTTTACTTGGTCTTTATCCCCTTTGATAGGGCTAAAGTAATGTTGTACCCACTGTGCTAGTGTATCGAGCGGTTCATTCGCGCATATCACTAGTGTCATCCACTGTGCTTGATAGTGGTTAGTAAAAAAGTCTCTGAGCTCGTCACTTATACAGCGTTCTCTATCTGCAAGTGTTTGTAAATTGCCAACAGAAAACTTTGCAAAAGGGTGGGCTGGGTTTACGGTTTCTTTATGAGCCTGATAAATGCGCCGACCGTCGTCTTTTATTTTTAATTTAAACTCAGCGTCGATGGCATTACGCTCTTTTTCGGTTTCTGCTGGGTTTAATAATGGGGCTATAAAAAAACGGCTAAACTGTGCAAGTGCACCTTCAAGTGCTTGATTATTAATATCAAAGAAATAACAAGTGTGCTCAGTGCCGGTCCATGCGTTAGTATTGCCGCCAGCTTGTGAAACAAAATTATTAAAGCTTCCAGAATCAGGGTATTGGTCGGTACCTAAAAAAAGCATATGTTCTAAAAAGTGTGCTAGGCCTTGTCTATCAAGGGGATCATCAAAATGGCCAGCGTTTATGGCCATAGAAGCAGCGGCTTTAGTTGAATCTTTATCTTGCACTAATAATACTTTTAGCCCATTGTCGAGTGTAATGGCGCGGTATGCTCTGTTATCATTGCGGCTGATATTCAAATGATGCTCCTGAAACTAAACGTTTACTTGTTAACAACAGATGATAGCTTCAGGACAGCGAAAAATAGCGAAAAGATTTACCTGAATATCATGAGAGAATTATTCTTTGGAATAATAGTTAATATAGCGGACAAATGGGCAAACTGGCTACTGTTTTATATTCATTAATCGGTTGATTATTTATGAAAACAATCTTAATTATGCGCCACGGCGAAGCAACACCGATGCAAGCTAACGACGCAGCAAGAAATCTAACACCGAAAGGCCATGCAGAGGCAGAAAAAATGGGCTTATGGTTACACCAACATTTTTCTGTTGACGCTTTGTTGGTAAGTCCTTACTCGCGGGCGCAGCAAACAGCTAAAGAAGTCGAGAAAAACAATGTATTCAAATTTAGTGAAACGTGTAGCGATATTATTCCTGAGGGAAAGCCACAAATAGCAGCTGACTATTTAGAAACACTTATTGCTATGCACCCCCAGTGCAATACCTGGTTGGTGGTCGCCCATATGCCTATTGTCAGCTATATAGTTGATCAACTCACCCCGGGTAATATGCCTATTTTTAACACCGCGGCGGTTGCTGTAATTCAGTACGATGAAACCTCACAGCGCAGTGAATATATTAATATCAACGCGCCTGCCAATATATAGAAAAAAGAGATAACTATGAGTATAGAACGCCTTGAAACAGGTGCGCGCATGAGCCGTATAGTTAAGCATAATGGAACCGTTTATTTGTGCGGACAAGTATGCAGCAACGCAGAGCAAAACATAACAGAGCAAACGCAAACAATGCTCGATAAAGTAGAGGCCTTACTTGAGCAGGCGGGGAGTTCTAAAAAGCATATGCTCAGCGCAACTATTTACGTTAAAAGCATGGAATATTTTGCCGATATGAATGCGGTTTGGGATGCATGGGTACCAGAAGGTTATGCACCAGCACGTGCCTGTGTTGAAGCTAAAATGGCGCGCGATGCACTATTAGTAGAAATTTCGGTAGTGGCCGCACTTAAATAAGTGTTGTTATAAAAGCACAGCAAGCCAAAACGAAAAGCTTACTACACTAAGCACCGTTGAAAGCACCACTGCACCGGCGAGTGTAACTTGATGCGTATTTAATTGGCTTGCAATTAAATACGCATTAACGCCAACAGGCGAGGCACTTAGCAATACCAGTACGTTACGAATTTGCGTATCTAATGCAAACACCCACGTAGCTGCTACACACACAGCAGCAGGCAAAATCAGTATTTTTAATAGTGATGAAATAAGGGCCGGCTGCCAATTTGCTGCCACCTTATAAAACACCAAATTAGCGCCTAACACAAATAAAGCACATGCAATCGCAGGGCTTGCAAGTAGCTCTAAGGCATTGGCTAAATTAGCAAATAATGTAATTCCCGACACATTTAAAAGTAATCCACAGCCAATACTTAACACAATAGGGTTAAGGACCATGTTTTTAGCAAATTTTGCCCACGAGAAGTCAGCTGTGTTTCCTTTCGCGCCTATTAAATAAGTTAACGCAAAAAGCAGCGTGCTATGAAATGTGATGATCATAAAGGCGATAGCAATCATGTCTTTGCCAAGTGAAGCAATAACAATGGGTATACCCACTAACACCATATTTGAATAACTTCCAGCAAGACCAAACACACTATGCTGTTGATAATTTCCAGCATTGGCTTGTTTAGTTAAATAGTGCCTATCAATAAGTATGCCCAAAGCAAATACCGCTAATACAGGAATATAAAAGCTTAAAAATGCTTCGAGGCTAATACTTTGATGCAAATTTATTTGCGACATATTGAGCATTAAAAAGGCGGGTAAGCTCACATAAAAAGTAAATTTACTTAAGCCGGCAATATGCTGCTGATTAAAAAACTTAAAATAACAACAGGTGTAGCCTAGTGCGACAATAAAAATTAAGGGAAAAATAATCGAAAAAATTTGCACGTATTCTTCCTTTAATTAGCGTCTAAACTCATCACTTTGTGGTAAATCAATTAAAATCAGCACGGCACCGCGCCCGCCATATTCTAGCGGTGCTTGATGCATGGCAATTACATCAGGGTGCTGTACCAAATACTGCGGTACTTTGTGTTTTAAAACACGCTCACCAATGCCATGCACTATGCACGCGCAGTAATAATGCTGTTTTTTGCACTCGTGAATAAGCCCTGCGAGTTCATCTTTTGCACGTTCTTTATTAAGCCCATGCAGGTCGAGTGTTAAATCGGGCGCAAAGTCGCCGCGTCGCAACTGTTTTGCTAAAAAAGAGTCGTGGCCATTTTGCACGTAATTAATGGTGCTATTTGTGTCTATATCGGGGATATATTCGTCAGAGAAGAAAAATTCAGACTCAACCTGCTTTTTTTGCTGGGCAAATTGCTTCGCTTGTGACACTTTAGGTTTTGTATCAAACCTATGGGTATCTTGTTTAAGCACCTTAGCGCCTGTAATTGTTTGGCGAAAAAGGTCAATGTCGTCATTGCTTAGGGACGATTGTGATGAGATGTCTTTTTTCATAAATTTTACCTAAACAAAAAAACGTAAAAACGCAGCGCAAAAGGCGGTACAATATAAAGGTGAGGGGCAATTGTAATTTGCTCAGCACAGTTAGGCAATGCAATCGTTGCAAAGACTCAAAACAGTCAGTTAGCTAAAACAGGTAAAAAATATGAGTGATTTACAAATAGAAGAAGCAACACTTGATGAAGCTGTTGCAGAACTGTCAACGTTACATGACTGGTTACGCTGGACTACAAGCCAATTTGCAAGTAGTGGAATATTTTTTGGACATGGCACAGATAACGCGTGGGATGAAGCAGTTAGCTTATTACTTCCTGCATTAAGTTTACCTATTGATGCCCCCAAAGAGTTAATGCATGCGCGGTTAACAAGTACAGAAAAAAATCGCCTAGCAGGGTTAATCGCAGAGCGTATAAACGACTGCACGCCGGTGCCATATTTAACAAACACTGCTTGGTTTGCGGGCATGCCATTTTATGTCGATGAGCGTGTGCTTATTCCGCGCTCGCCGTTTGCAGAACTTATTGCTAATAAGTTTTCACCGTGGCTTGAGCAGCCGCAAAGCGTTAACCGTATTTTAGATTTATGCACAGGCTCTGCTTGTATTGCCATTGCGCTTGCTCAGGCGTTTGAAACGGCGCAAGTAGATGCGGTTGATATATCGTATGAAGCGCTTGAAGTAGCAGATATAAATATAAACGACTATGTGCTAAGCGACCGCGTACTGCCTATTCAGTCAGATGTATTTAGTGGTGTGCCAGGGCAAAAGTATGACCTAATAGTAGCCAACCCACCGTATGTTGATGCTGAAGACATGGCTGATCTACCACGTGAGTTTCATCATGAGCCTGAGCTTGGTTTAGCATCTGGCCATGATGGCTTAGACGTTACACGTACTATTTTAGAGCATGCAAGCAATCATCTAACTGATAACGGTTTGTTATTTGTAGAAGTTGGTAACTCTATGGTACATATGGATGCCTTGTATCCGGGCGCACCCTTTGAGTGGGTTGAGTTTGAGCAAGGTGGCTTAGGTGTATTTGTAATAAGCAAAGCGCAGCTTGATACGTATTTTGCTAAATAAATTTTAAGCCGAGCACATGCTCGGCAACTTTTGTAGTCATTAGGAATGAGGAAAGTTAATGGCAGGTAATAGCATAGGGCAGTTGTTTAAAGTGTCCACCTTTGGTGAGAGCCACGGCGTTGCTCTAGGCGGTGTTGTAGATGGTGCTCCCGCGGGCCTTGAGATCACAGAGGCCGACTTACAAATTGATTTAGACCGTCGTAAACCTGGGCAAAGCCGTTATACAACGCAGCGCCGAGAAGACGATCAAATAAAAATTCTTTCAGGCGTTTTTGAAGGCAAAACCACAGGCACCAGCATTGGTTTACTTATCGAAAATACCGATCAGCGCTCAAAAGACTACGGTAAAATTAAAGATGTGTTTCGCCCAGGTCATGGCGATTACACTTACTGGCACAAATACGGCCTGCGCGATTATCGCGGCGGTGGCCGCTCTTCTGCGCGTGAAACCGCAATTCGTGTAGCGGCAGGCGCCATTGCTAAAAAATACTTAAAGCAGTTTCATGGTATTGAAGTAAAAGCATGCCTAAGCCAACTAGGGCCAATAAAAGCCGAAAGCTACGACTGGGATGAAGTTGAAAACAACTTATTCTTTTTCCCTGATGCAAGTAAGCTAGAAGCGCTTGATGAGTACATGCGAGACCTTAAAAAGCAAGGTGACTCAGTGGGCGCTAAAGTAAAAGTTGTGGCTAGCAATGTACCAGTAGGATTAGGCGAGCCTGTATTTGATAGGCTAGATGCTGAGATTGCGCATTCACTTATGAGCATTAACGCCGTTAAGGGTGTAGAAATTGGTGATGGCTTTGATGTAGTTGAGCAAAAAGGCTCAGAGCATCGTGATGAGTTAACCCCAGAAGGCTTTACCTCAAACCACGCAGGTGGCGTACTTGCTGGTATTTCTACAGGGCAAGATATTATTGCCTCAATTGCGCTTAAGCCTACATCAAGTATCACTATTCCAGGTAAAAGCATTAATACTGAAAACGAAGCAGTAGAGATGATCACCAAAGGGCGTCACGATCCGTGTGTTGGTATTCGTGCAATTCCTATTGCTGAGGCAATGATGGCCATTACACTAATGGACCATTTGCTGCGCCAGCGCGGGCAAAACCCACATGTTAACCACGAACATGGACCAATTAACGGCTCTGTATAACCGTTAATACTTTAAATAAGCGCGGAGAACCGCGCTTTTTTGTGCCTGTAATTTGCTTTTAAGCCTTTCAGGGGTTGTTCAAGTTTACGCTATATACTGTTTTAAGGAGGACAGTAATCATGAACGATAACAAGCACGATAACACACACCTTGAAACCCAAGCTGCTATAGCAAGGCTAGAGCGTTTTAGTAAGCTAACAGACAGCAGCATTGGTATTCCTTTTACTAAATTTAATATTGGCTTAGAGGCTGTGATTGGCTTAATACCCGTTGTAGGGGATGCCGCAGGGCTTATTTTATCAAGCTATGTATTAGTAGAGGCGCAGCGTTTAGGTGTAAGTAAACGCATAAAAACAAAGATGATCATTAACATGCTGATTGATTTTGTAGGCGGTTTAGTTCCATTTTTTGGCGATATATTTGATGCTTTTTTCAAAGCCAACACCCGCAATACCCGTTTATTAAAAAAATATTTAAATGCGCAGCTAGCTAATTGATACTAATAGTCTTTTTACAGGCTTTTAATTTTTTTATTCAGAATAAAAAACAAAGTGTTGTTGGTTGTTTAATCACCTAGTAAGGTAGAGAAGCCTATTCACTTTGGTATATACAAAATGCAATTATTTATCGGTAATAAAAACTATTCTAGCTGGTCATTACGCGCATGGTTTTTAATGAGTAAATTTGATGTCCCGTTTGACGAAACCCAGCTTGTGCTCGACACCAGTGATTTTTACGACGAACTAAAACAACACTTTCACGTTCAAAAAGTGCCGGCGTTAATTGATGGTGATCTGCAGGTGTGGGACTCGCTCGCAATCTGTGAATATATTAACGATGCTTATTTATCTGGTGCCGCATGGCCAAAATATATTACCCAAAGAGCTAAAGCACGCGCGTTAAGCGCTGAAATGCATTCAGGCTTTATGGCACTTAGAAACGAAATGCCAATGAACATACGAGCAACCCGTAAAGTAGAGCTATCAAACGAAGCACTAAAAGACATCGCTCGCATAGATGAGATCTTTGCACTGCAACAAGATGTGTTTCCCAATGCATGGTTTTTTGGTGACTTTAGTATTGCCGATGCGATGTACGCGCCCATTGTATTGCGCTTAAAAACCTATCAAATTACGCTATCAGAACAGGCGCAGCAATATTGTGATTTTGTGATGCGTTGCCCTGTTTTGCAAAAGTGGATAACCCAAGCACTTAACGAAACCGATATAGTGCAGTGCGATGAAGCGGGAGTAGAGGTATAACTCGCCCATCACTTTTACTTTAAAGGTAAAAGCCCGTACAATTCGTCTCGTTTTTAGTGCGCTAATTTTGCGCTGTAACCGAGATGAATTAATCAGTTTTTATGCATCAAATTGCCGATCTTATATCTATTTTCGATAGTGTTTTTTTTCAAAGTCACAATACTCGCCTAGTAAAAGGCGATGATGAGCCTGTTTATCTACCTGCCAATAAAACCCATGGGTTTAATCAAATTGTATTTGCACACGGCTTTTACGCCAGCGCTCTGCATGAAATAGCACATTGGTTAGTGGCTGGGAATAAACGCAGAGAGCTTGAAGATTATGGGTATTGGTATTGTCCAGATGGGCGAGATAAACACCAGCAAGCTGAATTCGAAAATGTAGAAATAAAGCCACAAGCAATAGAGTGGCTACTTAGCACCGCTGCGGGCTTTGATTTTAATGTGTCGGTAGATAATTTGAACGGCGAGCAAACTTGTCGGTTTGACTTTCAGGCGCGAGTACACCAGCAAGTATTAATATTATTAGAGCAGGGAGTTAACGCACGCACCCATGCATTATTAAAAGCGTTAAGTGATTTTTATAAAACACCGTGGCCGTTAACCGCTCAGCAATTTAATTGGCATCACCCTCAGGAGTTACAAAATGCAGTTTAAGTTAGGCTTAATTATTAACCCTGTTGCAGGACTTGGTGGCAGCGTTGCTTTAAAAGGGAGCGATGGCGAAAACACGGCTGCAAAGGCAATTGAGCTGGGTGCGCAAGCCAAAGCTAACAGCCGCACACAGGCAGCCCTAGAAGTGCTTGTACCCTATCAAGAGCAGTTAACAATATATACTGTAAATGGCGATATGGGCGAAAAAACAGCACGCGCATTAGGCTTTAATGTTGAAGTAATTTATACCGCTAATACCGTAACAAGCGCCGACGATACAGAGGCCAGCGCTAAATTACTTAAAAATTTAGGTGTTGATTTAGTCCTGTTTGCTGGTGGCGATGGTACTGCGCGTAATATTTGTCATGCCATAGAAGATACTATACCAGTGCTGGGTATACCTGCTGGCTGTAAAATTCACTCTGGCGTCTATGCCATTACCCCTAAAGCAGCTGGACGAGTAGTAGAAATGCTAGTAAAAGGCGAGCTGGTTACACTTGCAGATGCCGATGTAATGGATATTGACGAAGAGGCGTTTAGGCAAGGCACCGTAAAAGCTAAGCGCTACGGTGAAATGCAAATACCAAGCGAAGTACGTTATGTACAAGCGGTTAAAAATGGCGGTAAAGAAACAGACGAGCTCGTGCTTGCCGATATTGCAGCGCATGTGGTGAGTGAAATGGATGAAGACACTTATTACATCATGGGAAGTGGCTCAACCGTTGAAGCCATAATGCAAGAAATGGGGCTTGAGAACACATTGTTAGGTGTTGATTTAATTAAAAATCAAACCCTCGTTGCGCAAGATTTAACGGCTAAGCAATTACTTGAGTACACGCAAGGGCATGCGACTCAATTGGTTATTACATTAATCGGCGGGCAAGGCCATATTTTTGGTCGCGGTAACCAGCAGCTAAGCCCTGAGCTTATCCGTGCCATCGGCAAAGACAATATCATAGTGGTGGCAACTAAAACCAAATTACACGCGTTGAACGGGCGTCCACTTATTTGTGACACCGGCGATAGCGCTTTAGATGATGAATTAACAGGTTACATTAAAGTAACCACCGGCTATAACGACCATATTATGTATGCTGTCGGTTATGAAAACCAGGAGAAGTAACACAATGAGTTTAGTGAATTATATTGATGCTGCGCAGCAATACTTTGATGATTTAGTAATTAAAGCAACAGATGATGAGCTGTTCGCTGGTGGTTACTTGCGCGGACATTACGACCTTGCAGTAGGCTATGCCCAAGTAGAAGAGCTGACAATTTCTATTGATGAGCTCAACGAAACTGTGGAGCAAAGCTTAGTAAAAGCATACCGCAATGGCGAGCTAAACGAAGAAGATAAAACCTTGGTTGTTAGGCTTTGGGAAGAAGTGAAAGCCCTCGCTTAACGGATGTTTAGTTCACAATTATAAAAACGCGGCAACGATAATGAAGCCGCGTTTTTTTATGCTCTATTTGTGCCCATAATAGATTTATTAGTTAATTTACTGTTACACATTAATAGTATATTGTTACTTAAACCTATTTTGGGAGCTTTAAATGAACAATAATAATCAAGCTGCGGTACCTACAGGGTTAATCGCACGTTTTTTAAATTTTGTGGAGCGGGTGGGTAACAAACTTCCCGATCCGGCGATTATTTTCTTATTCGCTATGTTACTTATTTGGTTGTGCTCGTGGTTACTGTCGGGGGTGAGCTTTGACGCGCTAGACCCACGGACAGGTCAAGCCATTGTTGTAAATAACCTATTAGAGGGTGACTCGCTCGCCTCGTTTTTATCTTCTATGGTAAAAACCTTTACGGGCTTTGCACCGCTAGGGGTGGTGCTGGTTGCCATGTTAGGTGTGGGAGTGGCTGAACACTCGGGCTATATCAATACGGGCCTTAAGCTAATGCTTAAAGTTACCCCAAGACAACTGTTAACCCCTTCAGTCATTTTGGTGGCTATTGTAAGCCATACAGCTACCGATGCTGGCTACGTATTGGTGATCCCATTAGCGGGTGTTATTTTCTTTGCCGCAGGGCGACACCCGTTAGCGGGTATTGCAGCGGCATTTGCCGGGGTGAGCGGCGGTTTTGGCGCTAACTTTATTCCATCAGGAATAGACCCATTACTGCAAAGCTTTACGCAAAGTGCGGCGCAAATTATTAACCCCGATATGTCGATAAACCCCCTTAATAATTGGGCGTTCACTTCTGCTTCGAGCTTATTTATTGTGTTATTAGGCTGGTATATCACTGACAAAATAATAGAGCCTCGGTTAAAAAACACACCACTTAATGAAGATACCCAAAACTTACCCGCGTTTGATGAAGCTAAAAGTGATGAAAAACGCGCTTTTTTTATAGCTAGTAGCGTAATGATTGCAGGGCTGGCTTTACTTGCATTTGTATCCGCTCCTGCCGATTCGGCAATGCGCAGTGCCGATGGCTCACTAACTAATTTTAGATCGCCCCTTATGCAATCTATCGTGCCGCTAATCTTTTTATTATTTTGGATACCTGGTGCCGTGTATGGTTTTACCGTTGGCACCTTTAAAACCTCAAAAGATATGATAGATGCGATGAGTACAGCAATGAGTGGTATGGCTTACTACATTGTTATGGCGTTCTTTTGTGCGTTGTTTATTGCTGCGTTTTCTAAGTCTAACTTAGGGGCGTTGATGGCCATTGAAGGGGCTCAGCTTTTAAAAGCAATGGAGTTGCCCAGCGCTGTAACTGTTGTGGGTATTATATTTTTAACCGGTTTTGTAAATTTGTTCGTTGGCTCCAGCTCAGCAAAGTGGGCGTTACTTGGGCCTATTTTTGTGCCAATGTTAATGCAACTAGGTATATCACCTGATTTAACCCAAGCGGCTTACAGAATCGGAGACTCTAGCTCAAACATTATTACCCCACTTATGCCGTACTTCCCATTGGTTGTGGTGTACTGCCAAAAGTACGTAAAAGATACGGGTATAGGTACGCTCATCGCACTTATGATCCCCTACTCAATCGCCTTTATGATTGGCTGGAGTATTTTCTTGCTAGGGTATTGGGCGCTCGGTATTCCGTTAGGGTTAGATGCGAGCTACGTTTACCCAACGTTACCATAATTAAACCTTGGTTTATTAACCTCACTCATTTGAGTGAGGTTTTTTATATAAAAATGCTGTAATGCATAAAAAGTTTTTATTACCTTTCTAATTCTCTCACTATATAGCCAAATAAACTCGCCTCACCAACAATATACACATAATCGTTTTTGCTGTTCATTATTGTAGACCTATCGTCGTACCATCTAAAATCATGAATTTCACTCGTTTTAGGGTCCTTAAAGTACAAACGAGTACAGCTATCTTCATAATCCGATCCACATTCTTGCACATCAGTGAGGATATATTCCTTATACCAATAATCGCCCTGCGTGTAGTAAGCCCATAACTTAATAGGAGCAGAGAATGCAAAATAAAGAGTTGCGTAGATTAAGATAGGAAATAATGGGTATGTAAGGATTATTGATAACTTCGTTTTTGTATCTGAAAAGCTATCTTTAAGATGCTCTCTGTATGTACTGCAGCGTCTATATTTTTTGATTACAAGTATATGGAGATAGATAAATAATGCCCCGCAAAAAATAGGAAGCGCTATATAAAAAATAGCCTCATAAATTTTATTTTCAATAAATGTTGGATCGGTAAAATCCATTAGTATAAGCGTGGCAATACTCAGAATTGGGAAGCCAATTATTGCTGCAAAGAGCAAGTTGTCATAATATTTTTTCAATTTTAATTCATCCGTGAATTATAGTTTTTTCTTAGTTTATATAATTTTGATTTTTTACTAAAGCAGTAGCTTTAAAACAAAAAAACCTTGGCACTTTCGTGGCAAGGTTTTTTATAACATAAGCTATAACGCTTAGTTAGATGTGAAGCTTACAGGACGACGTTCTTTACGAGGACCGCCACGCTTATCACCGCGTTGGTTGTCTTTGTTAAAGTTGCGCTTTCTGTCGCCACTTGGACGCTCAGCGCGTTCACCACGTGGCTCAGCTGGGCCTTGATCTTTTGTTAGTGTCATACCCATTGGGCGTTTACAAATAAACACTTTTTGGAAGTGATCAAGTACATCTTTAGGCATGTTTTGCGGCAATTGTACCGTACTGTGACTGTCGTGTAGACGAATGTCACCAATAAACTTGCTTGAGATGTCCGCTTCGTTAGCAATCGCGCCTACAATGTTTTTAACCTGTACACCGTGCTCACGACCCACTTCGATACGGTAAGTATCCATAGGGCCTACATCGCGGCTGTTACGCTCGCGAGGTTTACGCTCAGGGCGGTCACCACGGCGACCACGATCGCCACGCTCGTTACGTGAATTACGCTCGTTACGAGGTTGAACCTTCACTTCTTCAACTTTAATTGGTGACTGTTGCTGTGCTAAACACAGTAACGCACCTGCTAAGTCTTCTAAAGATAAGTCTAGTTTTTGCGCCATGCTAGCAGCTACTTCATTGAAGAACGTAATGTCTTTGTTTTCAAGAGCAAGCGTAAGCTTTTCTTTTAACGCATTAATACGCTTTTCTTCAACTACTTTAGCTGTAGGTAGTTCAACTTGTGCAATTTCAGATTTAGTATGGCGAATAATATTTTTAAGCAAGTAACGTTCGTTATGCTTAACAAATAAAATCGCTTTACCAGTACGTCCAGCACGACCTGTACGGCCAATACGGTGAACGTAAGCTTCTGAGTCTTGCGGAATATCGTAGTTGATAACTAAGCTTAAACGGTCAACATCAAGACCACGTGCTGCTACATCTGTTGCAATAACGATGTTGATCATTCCGCTTTTTAAACGGTCAACCGTGCGCTCACGTGCTTGCTGGTTCATGTCACCATTAAGTGGAGCTGCAGAGAAACCTTCGCGCTCTAATAACTCAGCAAGTTGCACTGTGTCGTTACGTGTACGTACAAAAACAATAGCGCCTTCGTATTGCTCTGCTTCTAAGAAACGAACAATGGCTTTGTTTTTATGTACGTGAGCATTCCAAAACACTTGCTCAACAGATGATGTCGTTGAGTTTCTAGCAGAAATATGAACCTGTTCAGGGTTATTCATATATTTACTGCTGATGTTTTGAATTTGCTTAGGCATGGTTGCTGAGAAAAGACATGTTTGCTTTTCACGTGGCGTTTTTTCCATGATGCTTTCTACATCATCGATAAAGCCCATACGTAACATTTCATCGGCTTCATCAAGTACTAGTGCTTGTAAAGCATCAAACTTGATAGTGCCACGGTTAATGTGATCGATTAATCGACCTGGAGTAGCAACAATAATTTGTGCGCCACGACGAAGTGCGCTTAATTGAATGCTGTAGCTTTGGCCACCGTATAGTGCTAATACTTCTACACCACGAGTACCTTTTGCATATTGTTCAAATGCCTCAGCAACTTGGATCGCAAGCTCACGGGTTGGTGTGAGTACAAGGATCTGTGGCTGTTTCACAGACGGGTCAATATTGTTTAGTAACGGCAGTGCAAATGCTGCTGTTTTACCTGTACCCGTTTGTGCTAGTCCCAGTACGTCCTTTCTTTCTAGCAATAACGGTATACATTGAGCTTGGATTTCAGATGGTGTCTTGTAACCCAACTCTTCAACTGCCTTTAAAATTGCAGGAGAAAGATTTAGAGATTCAAACGTGACTGGTTCTGACATTAATACGCCTCAACGAATTTAAAGAGGCGCGCATTGTATAGGAAATACGAGGCAATTGCTTGTATAAATTACAACTAATTTGTATGTGATTGATGTTGGTCGAAATTTAACCAGTTTAAGTTTTTGATTTTTTAAACTGGTTAACAAGCTATATACATAGGGTTATTTGTATAGCCCTAGGTTTTCTTTAGCGTAGGCTTCAAATTCAGTAAATCCACCAATGTGTGTTTGATCTACAAAAATTTGCGGCACAGTTGGACAGGGTTTACCTGCAGACTTTTCTAAATCAGCTTTGCTAATACCTTCTTTGATGATATCGATATAACGAAATTTAAAATCATCACGCTCATTAGATAGTTGCTCGGCTACGTCTTTAGCACGTACACAAAAAGGGCAGCCCTCGCGGCCAAAAATTACAGTAAGCATAATACTCTCCTCAATAAATTTAGGTTCATATTAAACGATTAATAAATAATTTAAAGCGCAAAAAATCGATTGTTAAGTTCTGTTTTTATGTAAAGTCGCTTAATTTTTCATTTGCCATGCATTTTGAATTGCAATTTGCAAAAACTCGATTGCCTTTAAGTTAAGTAGTTTTTAAACCTAATAAATTCATCGTATTAGTAATGGCATGCAGGTGGCATATAAATTGATATTTAAGTGCATAGCCAACCTGTTAGGAATGATGATGAGTAATAACAGCCATGTACTAGAAATTATCCAAGGGGTAATTGCACGCTTTTGCAAAACAAATAACACCAATGTGCCAATTACTCTCATCAACAAATTACAGTGTAATTATATTTGTTTACAGATTGCCCCTGAGCAGATGATTATACAATGTGAGGCGTTTATTTTGCCTTCGTTAAAAGCCGCTAAAAGCCATTTTGTGCTAACAGTAGAGGCCAATTTACAGGGTGTTAATTTAAATTACTGGGTAGACTCTAACCCTGAAATGCGCACCATTGACATTCATGGTTTGCTAGCAACCCGTGAGCCAATATTATCTGTTGGTACAGGTAAGGAGTGGGTCAATGCATCAAATAGTAACCCAGATTTACACCAAAGCATTCACTACTTAGTTAATTCAAGTGCACAAAACTTTGGTTTAAAACTCGCCGAGGGCAGCAACGATAATGTTTTGAATATCGAAGATGCACGTCACTTATCTGCAGAAGCGCTCGCTAACCACCTTTTAAATAATGACGATTCACAAAGCATAAAAGTTTGTGCATTTGATGCGCTCAGTGAGTTACAAGACCAACAGGTTATGTCACAGCCGGTATTAGCGTGGCCTTTTTTTGATACTGATTTAGTGCACGCGATAAATAACCTTAATACTCACAATAAATTATCTGTCCTGGTTGCTGATGATAGCTTACCAAGTCAAGTTGCTACCAAAGTTATGCTTGAAATGCTTGGGTGCGCCGTGACGTGCGCAGAAAATGGCTCAAGTGCCTTACTCATTGCCCAGCAAGAACCTTTCGATTTACTGCTGTTAGATGAGCGTATGCCGGGAATGTTTGGCAGTGATGTAGCCCAGCAACTCATTAAGCAAAATACCCCAAACGACAATACACCAAAAGTGATTTTAACGGGCATTACTGAAGAGCAGCAAATTGCGCAGCTTTTTGAAAAAGGGGCGACTCACTATCTTCAAAAACCAGTTACAAAAGCGGTATTAGAAGAGTTTATAAAGCCTTGGCAAGCTGCCTAAAACTCTATTTAGGATAACGCTATGAACGATTTATCAAAAACAGCTTTGCTACTTATTGGCTTTCAAAACGACTATTTTTCACCTGATGGCATTTTATATCAAGTTGTTGAAGAGTCATCGCGGGTAACCGGTGTGGTAAATAACACCTTAGCGCTGTTAGACAAATACATAGACAAATTCGCGTTAGTGCTTAGTACACCCATTCACTTTACACAAGATTACAGCGAGCTTAAAAACCCCATTGGTATTTTAAAAGTCATTGCCGAAGTTGGTGCTTTTAAAGCAAACTCGTACGGGGCGCAAGGCATTAAAGAGTTTGATAAATATGGCGAACGTATTGTGCAAATTCCAGGTAAACGAGGGCTCAATGCCTTTACTCATACAGAGCTTGCGAATGTACTCAATAAAAACGGAATAACCGATATTGTTTTGGCTGGCACGGTGACTTCTATTTGTATTGATTCGACTGCACGTTCAGCTGTGGAGCTAGGTTTTAACGTAACGGTGCTTAATGACTGCACATCAAGCAGAACGCCATTTGAGCAAACATTTTACTGTGAAGACGTTTTTCCACTCTATGCCAAGGTGTGTAGCCATGCCGAGTTAGTAAATGAATGAGGCGAAAATGGAAGAAAAAGACGAGCTACAAGTACAAGTCCACTATGCGTTAATTGAGCAACTTTCATCAAACACTCGCAGGCAAACTAAACTACTTGCTTTGCTCGATGAGTGTGTATTTGAATGCGATAAGCATTTAGTTTTTAGTTACGTCAACGAAGCGTGGCTCAATAAGCTAGGGTTTACACCGGCCATGCTTATAGGTAAAAAAATTACCTCTTTATTAGAAATTAAAGACAGATTAAAGCTGTCGGCATATATTGAGTCTATTTTTGACGAGTCATTTAGCGCTAGCATAGAGCTGCAGGTTAAAAACAATGATGGGCTAAGTAATTGGTTCGAAATGCGCTTAGCGTGTGACGATAACGGCGGTTTTATTGGCTCTTTACATGATATACAACGCCACAAAGATTACCAATACCTGCTCACCGAGCAACAAGTGTATGCCAAGCGACTCTCTTTAGTGGCAAGCCACACTAATAATTTAGTCATAATTACCGATCGTTTCGGTAAAATAGAGTGGGTTAATAAAAGCTTTGAAATACTGACCAGCTATAAATGTGAGGAAGTCATCGGGCTAAGCCCCGGTAAGCTATTGCAAGGACCAAAAACCAGCTCAGAATCACGCCAATTAATGGCTAAAGCGATAAAAAATGCCGAGCCATTTCAAATTGAAACGGTCAATTATGATAAGTATCAAAACGAATACTGGGTGGCTATTGATGCCACTCCGGTAAAAGACGACGATGGAAGAGTTAAACATTTTATAGCCATAGAAACGAACATTACCCAGCGTGTAAAAGCTGAACAAGCAATGGCCGAAATAGAATATAACTACCATTCTGTGGTCGATAATATCCCTGATATTGTATTGCGGTTAGACGCGCAAGGCTGTTTATTGTTTATGAATAAAGCGTGGCAAGATTTCTTTCAAACTGACATGAATAAACACCTTGGTTTGCCCATTGCTAATTTTATAATGTGTGAGGATGTTGAAAAGTTAAATACGGCTCTCGCCAGCTATACAGATGGCAGCCGAGAAGTAAAACGTTTGGATATTAGATTCACTAACGCACTAAACGAGCCAAACTGGGTTGAAATGACCCTTACACCAATTACTTCATTGAACGATACACACTTAACGTCTATAGCCGCTACCGTTGTGGATATTCAAGAGCGTGTGATAGCTGAACAAATACTCTTAGAAGCTAAGCATCAGGCAGAGTCGTTGGCGGAGTCTAAAAGTCGATTTATGGCAAATATTAGTCATGAAATACGTACACCTTTAAATGCGGTGATTGGGTGTGCTGATATTTTGCATGACACAGGGCTTACGACTGAGCAAAAACGTTACACTCAGATGATTAAAACAAGCTCAGATGCGTTATTAAGCATATTAGACGATGTATTGACATACTCGCGTTTTGAAGCACAAGCAATTTCAATTGATAATCAGCCATTTAGTCTCGACACTTGTTTAGAAGAAGCTATTGATATAGTGAGCGAAAGCGCTGTACAAAAAGGGCTTGAGCTCATTTTTGATCTGCACCCTGATGTTCCGGTTCAGGTGATTGGCGATCATGGTCGTATAAGACAAATAGCTATAAACTTACTCTCGAATGCTATTAAGTTCACCCAAAAAGGGGCACTCATCGTCACCGCTCAGTGTGCCGAATTTAATAACAATAAATTTACGTTGCAGCTTAGCTTCAAAGACACTGGTATAGGGATTGCTCAAAACAAACTCGACAGTATGTTTAAGCCCTTTATTCAATCTGATAATTCTATTACACGAGAATATGGCGGTAGTGGTTTAGGGTTAGCCATATGTAAGCAAATATGTGATGCTGCAGGGGGTGATATTACTGTCAACTCCCAGTTTGGTGTAGGGAGTGAGTTTATTGTTACTTACCCGTTACTCATAGACACAAGCGGGCAAGTGCAAAGGGAAGGGTTTTCTGCTAGAGCGAAAAAACCTAATGTTTGTGTGTTCAGTAAGAACTCCCCCCTAAACACAGCGATAGAGCATATGCTTACCCGCCATTCTATTGATTACTCACGTGTTCAAAGCCTATCGAAGTTAAGCTCTATTGCAACACCTGACGCTATTGTTACAACTAACAAGCGTGATTTAGAGGCAGCGCAACAATTTTTAAAAAATCACCCGCGTTTAAATGAGCCGTGCCTATTACTTATAGATTTATTAGGTAAGAGCCAAAAGGAAGAGGCACCAAGCGATGGCATGCTTAGATTAAATGGCCCTTTTAAACCTTCTCACCTCCCTAGAGCAATTGTTGCACTTGAGGAAGCGCTTTTTCACCTTAATATTATTTTTACTAATAAAAAAGAAATTTCGAAAAATACAAACACAATAAAGGCTCAACCATTTAAAGGTACACATGTACTTGTTGTTGAAGACAATAAAAATAATCAAATAGTCATTCAGCAATTTTTAGAGCAGCAAGGGTGTTTAGTAAAAATAGCTAGCAACGGACTAGAGGCAGTTGAAAAAGTTAAAACTCAAACAATAGATCTAATATTTATGGACATACAAATGCCAATTTTAGACGGTATTTCTGCGACTAAAAAAATCAGAGAATTATCTATCGTTACACCTATTATAGCGCTAACAGCGAATGCTATTCATGGCGATAAAGAGCGTTTTATTAAGGCAGGGATGAATGACTATTTAGCAAAACCAATAATTAGCTCAAAACTTAATCTGCTTTTGAATCAATACTTACCAAAACTTGATGACGTTAAACACTCTAAGCTAGAGCGTATTAATGAAATTTGGTCATTATTAAAGTAAAAAGTAACACCGTTGTATTACAGCTTAAATGAAAGCTAAATATGACCTAATAAGGCCTTACATCGATATTTAAAGTTAATGATTTTTTGAAGGTAGAAGACGTGTTTTAAAATGTACTATGAATTAATTTTTTTATTTTACTAAACCTTAAGCTGTTAACTAAACGACTAATTGGTACCTTAATACTAGTTTCTTTTGATTATAAAACTAATCCATACCTGCTCCTTTTGAATTATTTTTAAATTGGTTTGCATTTTGCAAATCAAAATGAAATTGAATTTCATAATGCAATTGGTTACTCAGCGAGTTTTTATCTTCTTCTATTAAACACATTATTTTAATTATTGATTTATAAAGACTTAAATTTTTTATCCTCATTTAATTTAATGTGGCATGGCTTTCGCTACATAGACATCAAGTAAAGCGAAATAATCGCAGTTACAAATTTATTATATCGTCATATGATTTTAAGGTGTCTATTATGCAAACTAATACTAAAGTTAAACAGCAACCAAAAAAAATGTCTTTTGTTCTTACTCCTGAGTTAATGGTGCTGTCTATTATTATTGTTGCAGCGGTTATTGTGGGTGCAACGGCACTGAGAGGCACAGTTACTATTGAGCCTGTTAACGAAGGCAATACTGAGATGTTTACGAATAAATTTAGTAATAGTGAATTAGACAATGCCACTATTGAAAGTGCTTCATTAAATTACGCCCAAAACATCAATGAGCAAGCTGAGCAATCAGGCTCGCAAGGTTTAAACAATTAAACAATACTTCCCCTTTAGTATTTTTTGGCTGACTCTAAGTAATTAGGTCAGCCTTTTTATTTCATGCTGATCTATAAACGCAAAACGCCATTTTTTTACGTGTTTTTCCTCAACTTGCGTGTCAGTGTGATTTGCAAAATGCAAATATCCCTCCAGATGATTTCAAGCTAAATAGATAAATTTAACTCATTGAAAGTATAGACTTTATTTATTCTTTTATACGTATTTTTGGTCTATATATTGCTAATGTATAACAAGTTTATGTTTTGCCTTTATTTGTGGAGAAATTTATGAATGCGTTTAAAAGCTTAGAGCCTACCAATACGGTCAACATTGCACGCTGGCACGAACTAGAGCAAATTATGACGCATGCTATGAAAAACCATTGCTTTAATATGGTTTATCAGCCTCTTGTGTCTTTAACTAGTGGTCAACTAGTTGGCTTTGAGTCTTTAGTACGTTGCGAATCTTCACGCTATGGTGCGGTTGGCCCCGACGAATTTATACCGCATGTGGAGCAATCAGGCATGATTTTAGATTTGGGGGATTGGATTTTTAAGCAAACACTGAGTGACTTAAGCGAAATGAGAAAGATAGGTATGGACGATATAACTATTTCACTAAACATTTCACCTATCCAAATTATTGAAGGGAATGTGTTCTCTAAAGTAATGACTTTACTCGATAAATATCAGATAGATCCAGCGGCCATAAAAGTAGAATTAACAGAAACAGCGTTAATCAAAAGTCCTCAGCGTATAGCCAAAACATTTGAGCATTTTCACAAAGAAGGGGTGAAAATTTGGCTAGACGATTTTGGTACGGGCTATGCTTCGCTGGGGCTTTTACGGCAGTTTAATATTGATGGGCTAAAAATAGACCGTAGTTTTATAAGCGGTATTACAACTAACAATGAGGATTTTACGTTGTGCAGCGCAATTATCGCTATGGCGCAAAGGTTAGGCCTTGAAACCATTGCTGAGGGGATTGAACAGCGCGAGCAATTACAAATATTAGAGCAGCTAGGGTGTGATGTAGCACAAGGTTACTTACTCGGAAGACCAAGTAGTTTAGCTAATAATACGGAGACTTGGGTAAAAATGTAACTTAACTGAATGTTTCAATTTGCAAAATGCGAAAAACGACTTACTCTAAAAGTATAAACCTAGTGAAGCATTACATTACAATAATAAATAAAGGCCTGATATGCCAATACCAGAAGAACATATAGACAACACCATTACTCAAGCACATGTGCTAGCGCAATTAGAGCAAGATGTTGGCTCACTCACTTTAGTAAGGCTGGTAAATTTATTTATTACTGAATTAGAGGAAATGCGACTTCGACTTAAACAAGCTATTGATGAGCAAGATGAAGATAATATTAAAGATATAATGCACGTACTTAAAAATTCTGCCGCGCTTTACGGTGCTTTAACTTTGGCAGCCCTAGCTAGCCAGTTACATGATTACCCACCGGTTACCATTGAAGAAAATATCCATGCTGCCCAAATCGTTCAACATAATCTAGAAAAAACCCATGCTGCATATCAAGTTATTGCACAAAATATTACTTAAAAGGTTCTGCTATGAACGATCCTCAAGAAAAAGCACTGATTTATATTGTTGAAGATAGTATTGCAAGTGGGGCTCTATACGCCAGCCAACTAGAGCAGGCTGGCCATGAATGCCGGCACTTTACCGATGGTTATTCAGCCTTGGTTGCTATAAAAGACACGATGCCCGACGTTATTGTGCAGGACGTTTGTTTACCCGATATTAGTGGTTTAGAGGTGCTGCAGTTTGTAAAAAAACAGGAAAAGCCAGCGAATGTCGTGATGATCACCTCAAATAGCTCTATTGATGTAGCTGTTGAGGCAATGCGCTTAGGAGGCTTTGATTTTTTAGAGAAACCGTTTTCAGGGCAGCGCTTAGTAAGCGCAGTTGATAGTGCGCTTTCACAGAAAACCACTCCTGCTGTTAAAGTTCAAAAACAAAAAGCACCAAGCACTTCAGCATTTATTGGTGAGTCACTCGCAATGCAAACAGTGTTTAGGCTTTTAGATAGTGCAGCACGAAGTAAAGCATGTGTTTTTATTACTGGTGAAAGTGGTACAGGGAAAGAGGTGTGCGCGCAAACGTTACACGACACGAGTCCAAGAAGTGAAGGGCCGTTTATAGCCATTAACTGTGCTGCTATTCCTGGAGAGCTATTTGAATCCGAGTTTTTTGGTCATGTAAAAGGGGCTTTTAGCGGCGCGTTAAGTGATAGAAAAGGCGCTGTAGAAGTGGCAAATGGTGGCACTTTATTTTTAGATGAGTTGTGTGAAATGGAGCTTAATTTGCAAGCTAAACTATTACGTTTTCTGCAAACAGGCGCGTTTAATCGAGTAGGCAGTAGCGAGGTTTTACACAGTAATGTTAGGCTAGTGTGTGCAACAAATAGAAGTCCCGTAGTTGAAGTTGCTGAAGGGCGTTTTAGGGAAGATTTATACTACAGACTTAATGTTATTCCTGTAAAATTACCACCGCTGCGTGAGCGAGCTGGCGATATTATGTTGCTTGCAAAGCATATTTTAAAACAAAAAAGTGAAAGTAACGCTAAGTTGTTCCATCGTTTTTCAAAAGAAGTTGAAAATCTTTTTTGCAACTACGATTGGCCCGGTAATATTCGTGAGCTGCAAAATGTTATAGAAAATATAGTTGTTATTAATGATGGTGAAATTGTTGAGCTAGATATGCTACCAAGCTCATTCGGTGTTAATTCTGCTATTCCAAGCAAAAATACTAGCCCATCCCAATCTTCAGAGCCATTACAAACTAACTCACTTATGGGCGTGCACGACATAGAGCCCCTTTGGCAGGTTGAAAAAAGAGCAATAGAGTCGGCAATAGCGGTATGCGATGATAACATTCCACTTGCTGCGGCCTATTTGGGTGTAAGCGCCTCGACTATTTACAGAAAAATAAAAGGTTGGAGTTAGCTTTACGTTTCTTACTTACACCTGCTTGGTGTTTATACTGTCCTAATGCTACTTAATAAAAGCGAGTCGCCTGTTATTTCGTTCTCAGTTACATTTTCATGGTTGAAATAAACAAAGATACCCTAAGCTCTATCACTACACCCTAAGTTTAATAGTAAAAGGAGATCACAATGAGTAACGTTAATTTACAGCCAGCAAGTGTAATGCAGCCTTTAGTGGTAAGCGATTTAGATAACAACGACGTGAATTTAGTTGACCGCGTAAGCGACAAACCTTGGAAAATGATAGTGGTGTACAGAGGCCAGCATTGCCCTAAATGTACCGAGCAGCTCAACGAGCTTGCAACAATGCATGACGATTTTGCCAGCGCAGGTGTAGAAGTTGTAGCAGTAAGTGGCGATAGCGAAGAGCAGCTTAAAAAGCATCTTGAAAAAATAGATGTAAATTACCCCCTTTATTACAATTTGACCATGGAGCAAATGACAGATTTAGGCTTATACATTAGTGAGCCGCGTAGTGATGCTGAAACAGATCACCCCTTTGCTGAGCCTTGCATTATTGTTTTAAACGAAGACAACCAAGTGCAAATGCTTGATAAATCAAATAGTCCATTTGTTCGCCCAAGCCTTAAGCAGTTGTTAGGCGGTATTAAATTTTCACGCGAAAACGACTACCCAATTCGCGGTACTTTTATTAAGTAACGTGTACTGAGTAATTTGTTGAATAGACGATGAGGGCACATTTTTGTGCCCTTTTTATTTTTTTCACTTTTTTAATAAAAATTACTTGAAAACTATTTTACTGCCCATAAATAGTTTAGTGAGGACGCCTGATGGGTCCCAAAAATACAGAAGTTATTGAAATTTATATTATTAATTTAATTATGTTGTACTTGTTCAAACGAAAAGTAACAACATTATATCGCTTAAATATGAGGATATTATTATGCGTACAGTAGATTTATCACCACTTTATCGTTCATTCATCGGCTTCGATCATTTAGCATCTTTAATGGATGCGGCAGCGCGTACAGACAAGCAGCCTAGCTTTCCCCCTTACAACATTGAAGCGCTCGATAAAGACAAATACAGAATCACTATGGCCGTTGCTGGCTTTAGTGAAAATGAACTGACCATTGAGTCAGAGAACAACACTTTAAAAGTTGCAGGCACTAAACCAAATAAAGATGAAAATGCAGAACGCAAGTTTATTCATCAAGGTATAGCAGAGCGTAACTTTGAGCGTAAGTTTCAACTAGGGGATCATGTAAAGGTACTTGGTGCCGATTTAGCTAACGGTCTGCTCAGCATAGACCTAGAGCGCGAAATTCCGGAAGCACTTAAACCTCGCAAAATTGAAATTGGCGCTAGCAACCTAATTGAAGGTAAGTAATCGCTAGTTTATATATTTTTTGATTGTAGCCGCCTAAGCTTAGGCGGCTTTTTTGTTTTCTATAACTCGTTTATGCGCGTTAAATAATAATTCGCTTGGTCTAAGGTCTGTTGTTGGAGCTCAGGCGCTTGTTTATCCCAGTTTCTATATACCATGCCGATGCGTGGATTTTTTTCAAGTAGTGCGCGGTGTTTGTCCATAAATTGCCAATATAAGCTATTGTAAGGGCACGCCTTATCACCTACTTTTTGTTTAACATCGTAGTGACAGTTTTTGCAGTAATCACTCATTTTATTAATGTAATTACCACTGGCTGCATAGGGTTTAGTGGCAATAATACCCTCATCTGCAAATTGGCTCATACCACGGGTGTTAGGCATTTCAACCCATTCAATGGCATCAATATAAACCCCCAAATACCACTGGTCGACCTCATTAGGGTCAACGCCCGTTAATAAGCAAAAATTACCAATGATCATTAACCGTTGAATATGGTGAGCGTAGGCGGTGTCTAAGCTCTGAGTTAAAGCATGACTTAAACAATTCATTTTTAAATCACCATCCCAAAAGTAATTCGGTAACGACTGCTTTGCCTGTAATTGATTTTTTTGTGCATAGTCGGGCATGTTTACCCAATATATACAGCGGACGTACTCACGCCAACCTAGGATCTGCCTAACAAAGCCCTCTACTTGAGAAATCGAAATTGTATCAGGGTGAGCATTATATTCGTCAATTACACGCTTTATAACGTACAGTGGGTGGATTAGTTTTGCATTCAAAGCAAACGATAAACGGCTATGGTACAAGCTTGCGTTATTGGCGACTTGATCGGTCATTGCATCTTGAAACTGGCCAAAGTTTTTTAATAGGTGAGTGCAAAAATACTCTAAACAGGTTTTTGCTTGGTTGCGAGTAAGCGGCCACGGGAGCTGCTTAGGGTTTATTTGACCAAAGTAATTTACGTTATGTTTTTTAAGTCTGCTAATGATATTGCTAACATCGTTATCAAATACTTTTGGCGGGGGAATAGCGTTTAAATCTGCTTTTTTAAATTTATTTCTGTTTTTACTATCAAAGTTCCATTGTCCTCCTTGTGGGCTACTCCCATCCATAAGAATATTGTATTGTTTGCGCATAGCACGGTAAAAGTGCTCCATAGTCACATGTTTGTTTTTTTCAAATTGTTCGTTAATACGTTCAAATGGCAGCAAAAAATGTTCAGTGTCATAGGCTTTAACGGTAAAAGGTGATTCTTTCTTAAACTTGCTCAGCTGTGCTTTGAGCCTGTATTCATCAGGGTATTGATAATGTATTTCACTGCATTGGTACTGTTTAGCTATTCGCGTAATCAAGTCGGGTAAGGTTTTGTCTTGGTGGGTATCATCAAGGGTAAGGTGAAGTGTGCTGTAATTAGCGCTTTGTAAAGCCGTAGCAAAACGCTCCATCGCATAAAAAAAAGCACATAACTTTTGCACATGGTGCTTAACATAGCAGGTTTCTTGATTTAACTCGGCGATTAAATAAAGCGTATCAGGGCTTTTTTCTTTAAACCACGAATGTGAAGCATTGAGTTGATCACCTAATATCAGGCGCAAAACCTTAAAACGAGACATAAACCACCTAAATATAGTTGTACGTAAAAATCGACAACACAGATCTAGAAAGTCTGCTCATAACCAAAAAATCAGTGAGTCTTTTAAACCTTATTTGCGCGAAGTTGAGATATTTTTTGTTCTAGCGAAATAACATTTGTTTTATTAAACAATGTTGTATTAGCAAAGCTTTCAAAATAACGAAGCGCTTTTTGCCAAGCAACTTGCGTTTGTGCTGTAAAAAAACGTCCTAGGTGCTCGCTTAGTGTGTCGTAAAAGGCGTCACAAAGTAGTGATATTTCCCTTGGCGTAACATTCCTCTTTTTTAAATATTGCAAGTGAAAGGCTAAAAAGGGGGCAACAGATGATGGGTTATTTAAATGCCTAACTATGCGTTCTAAAACGCAATACAGTATGTAACTTTTTTCGTTAAAGTAGGCCGCACTTGGGTATTGCATTGTAATGTTTGACTCTTCAAGCTTGGCATGAAAGCGTGCTGTAAACGCGTGAAAGTTTGGCTTAACTATATGCAAACTTTTAATTAACTGTGGCTGATAAGTATTCATTAGCAATCTCATTAAATTTTGTAATTTTTATTTTTATCCACATCGGAGAGCTTTTAGTATAGTGCGTCGCTCACATATCGCACGTAATCTAAACGTAAAAAGCATAAATTTGTATCATTTTTATGAATTTTAGACATTTTATTTATGAATATACGGCTTTTTACGTAGATGTTAGTGACGCTACAATTACCATTTTAATGTCTGCATAATCATAATACATACTAGCGAAGCTTAAAATGGGGGGTCACTGATTTTATCAAACTTATTAGTTATTATGGTTGCTAATTACCCCGTATATCCTTATAATAGCCGCCATTGTTTAGCGGTTGATTAACCACTAACAGCGATATTGAATTTTAGGTTTGATATCTATTGGCGCGGGATGGAGCAGCCTGGTAGCTCGTCGGGCTCATAACCCGAAGGTCGTCGGTTCAAATCCGGCTCCCGCAACCAATTTTTATAGTATAGGTATAACCTTACTAAATTCTGTATCGCGCATTCTAAGTAATGCGCGTTTTGCGTTTAAGCTAATGTAGTTTAATTAGGTCAGTAAAATGACCCGCAGCCAAGCTTGGCCAAAGGCCACACAGTTTTATGCTTTATTGGTGTGACGCCCCGCTTGGTTCGGGGCGTTGTTGTATCTGCACCATTGATTTTTTGTCTTGTCATTAAATCAAAACTTAAACTCAGTATTTTAGGGCTATAAGCCCTTTTTTTGTTTGTATGGAGGATTTTCGTGACAAAACTTGAGCAAGATTTATTAACCATGCTAACGCCTGCAGTAGAAATGTTAGGCTTTGAATTACATGGTCTTGAGTTTGTACAAGCAGGCCGCCATTCTACCTTAAGGGTTTACATTGACCATGAGGATGGGATATCTGTTGATAATTGTGCGGATGCGAGTCGCCAAATTAGTGCGATTTTAGACGTCGAAGACCCAATTACAAACGAATATGATTTGGAAGTATCGTCTCCTGGTGTTGATCGTCCATTATTCAAACAAGATCACTACGAGAAGGCGCAAGGAGAGGAAGTACGCGTGCGTACTAAGCTTCCACAAGATGGTCGCCGTAATTTTAAAGGCGACTTAGTAGCAGTTAGCAGTGATATGATCACACTTAAAAGCGATGGCGAAGAGCACTTAATCATGCTTAGCAATATCGAACGTGCGAACATCATCGCAAAGTTTTAATTCGAGTGCGAAGGAATAGGGCAAGCGAGGCATTACCCATGGCAAAAGAGATATTATTAGTTGCTGAAGCCGTTTCCAATGAGAAAGCGGTTCCAAAAGAAAAGATTTTTGAAGCGTTAGAGTTCGCTCTAGCAACAGCGACAAAGAAAAAACACGATGGCGAAATTGAAGTGCGCGTATCTATCGACCGCAAAACTGGCGATTACGATACATTCCGTCGTTGGAAGATTGCAGAAATTCAAGAAGATGGTTCATTAGAAAATCCTTACAGCGAAATCACATTAGAAGCAGCTCAAGTTGAAGAACCTGACTTGCAACTGGGTGATTATGTTGAAGAACAGATTGAATCTATCAAATTCGACCGCATAACTACACAAATGGCAAAGCAAGTTATCGTACAAAAAGTACGTGAAGCTGAGCGCGCTTTAGTTGTAGAAGCGTATAAAGATCAAGAAGGCGAGCTAGTAACAGGTGTCGTTAAAAAAGCAACACGTGATGCAATCGTACTTGATTTAGGTAACAACGCCGAAGCAGTTATTTACCGTGACGATATGCTGCCACGTGAAAACTTCCGTCCAGGAGATCGTATCCGTGGTCTTCTATACGAAGTTAAACCTGAAGCACGCGGCGCACAGTTATTCGTAACGCGTTCAAAACCAGAAATGCTGATGGAATTATTCCGCATTGAGGTGCCAGAGATTGGCGAAGAAATGATTGAGCTTCGTGCTGCAGCACGCGATCCGGGTTCACGCGCTAAAATTGCCGTTAAATCAAATGACAAGCGTATTGACCCAGTAGGTGCGTGTGTTGGCATGCGTGGTGCCCGTGTTCAAGCTGTATCATCAGAACTTGGTGGCGAGCGTGTTGATATCGTACTTTACGATGACAACCCGGCACAATTTGTAATTAATGCAATGGCACCAGCAGAAGTGGCTTCAATCGTAATGGATGAAGACACTCACTCAATGGATATCGCAGTAGAAGCCGATAACCTAGCACAAGCAATTGGTCGTAATGGTCAAAATGTTCGTTTAGCTAGCCAATTAACTGGTTGGGAACTAAACGTAATGACGGTTGATGACATGCGCGCTAAAAATGAAGCCGAGTCAGATAAGTTAATCAACTTATTTACTGAAAATTTAGATATTGATGATGAATTTGCATCATTACTTATTAACGAAGGTTTCTCAACACTTGAAGAAGTAGCCTATGTGCCTGCTTCAGAGTTTTTAGAAATCGACGGCTTAGATGAAGAAACAGTTGATGTGCTGCGTTCACGCGCTAAAGATGCATTAACAACTAAAGCACTTAAAACGGAAGAAAGCTTAGAAGGTGTAGAACCGGCTGAAGACTTACTTGCGCTTGAGGGTTTAGAACGCCATCTAGCATTTGTTATGGCAAGCAAAGGTGTAGTAACACTTGAAGACTTAGCTGAGCAAGGTATTGATGAATTAGTAGATATTACAGAGCTTTCACCTGAAAAAGCAGGTGAGCTAATTATGGCTGCACGTAATATTTGTTGGTTCGCAGACGAGTAATTTATTAACGGAGGTATTACACACTATGGCAGAAGTAAATGTTGAAAAACTAGCCGGCGATATAGGTACAACTGTTGATAAATTGCTTCAGCAATTTTCACAAGCGGGTATCACTAAAAAAGCGGGTGATAATGTAACTGAGGCTGAAAAAGCACAGCTACTAGATCACTTAAGCAAATCGCACGGTGGTACTGGTTCAGAAGGCCCAGCACGCATGACTTTACAGCGTAAGAGCAAAAGCACATTAAGTGTGACTGGTTCTACGGGTAAAGCAAAGGCTGTTCAAGTTGAAGTTCGCAAAACACGTACTTACGTGAAAAAAAGCGCAATTGAGCAAGAACAAGAGCAGCAGCGTCTAGCCGCTGAAGAAAAAGCGCGTATCGAAGAGCAGCAAAAAGCTGCACAAGAAGCCGCAGAATTAAAAGCGAAACAAGAGGCAGAACGTAAAGCAAAAGAAGAAGCTGATCGTAAAGCCAAAGAAGAAGCTAAGCGCAAAGCAGAAGCAGAGCGTAAGGCTAAACAACAGCAGATGACCCCAGAGCAAAGTGCTAAGTCTGAGAAAGATCGCATCGAAGCTGAGCGTCTGCAGAAAGAAGCAGAAGAGGCCGCATTGAAGAAAGCTGAAGAAGAAGCGAAACGTCAAGCAGAAGAGGCAAGAAAGCTAGCTGAAGAGAATGAAGCTCGCTGGAAGAAAGAGGAAGAAGAACGTAAGAAACGCGAAGAAACAGCGGATCACCATCTTACGACTTCTACTTACGCACGTGAGGCAGAAGATGTTGCCGATGCACGTGATGAGCAAGGCGCACGCCGTGCTAAGAAAAAGAAAAAAGCCCCAGCAAAAGATAAATTTGCAGGTGGTAAAGGCCGTAAAGGTAAGCTAAAAGCACCTACATCGCTACAACACGGTTTCCAAAAACCAACAGCAGATGTTAAAAACGAAGTGCGTATTAGCGAAACAATTACAGTTGCAGAGCTTGCATCACGCATGGCAGTTAAAGGCGCTGAAGTTGTTAAAACAATGATGAAAATGGGTGACATGGTTACCATTAACCAGGTAATTGACCAAGAAACAGCACAACTTGTTGCTGAAGAAATGGGCCACAAAGTTATCATTGTTAAAGAAAACGAATTAGAGCAAACAGTACTAAATGACCGCCATGAAGATGGTAAGTCTGAGCCGCGTGCACCAGTAGTAACTGTAATGGGTCACGTTGACCACGGTAAAACATCAACGCTTGATTACATTCGTTCTGCTAAAGTTGCATCAGGCGAAGCCGGTGGTATTACACAGCACATTGGTGCATACCACGTTGAAACTAACGGCAACATGATCACTTTCTTAGATACACCAGGTCACGCCGCGTTTACATCAATGCGTGCACGTGGTGCTAAAGCAACAGATATTGTAATCCTAGTGGTTGCAGCAGACGATGGTGTAATGCCACAGACTAAAGAAGCGGTACAGCATGCTCGCGCAGCTGGCGTTCCTTTAATCATCGCTGTAAACAAAATGGATAAAGAAGGCGCAGACCCAGATCGCGTTAAAAACGAACTAGCTCAGCTAGACGTTATTCCTGAAGATTGGGGCGGTGATACGCAGTACGTTCATATCTCAGCTAAAACAGGCTTAGGTATTGATGACTTACTAGAAGCTGTTCTTATGCAATCTGAGCTTTTAGAGCTTCGCGCTCCATCAGAAGGCATGGCAGCAGGTGTTGTAATTGAATCTCGTCTTGATAAAGGACGCGGCCCAGTTGCTTCTATCTTAGTTCAATCCGGTACCCTTAACCAAGGTGATATCGTACTGTGTGGCCTTGAATACGGCCGTGTTCGTGCAATGAAAGACGAAAACGGTAAAGACATTAAATCAGCGGGTCCTTCTATTCCTGTAGAGATTTTAGGTCTATCAGGTATTCCGGCAGCAGGTGATGAAGCGACTGTTGTTAAAGATGAGCGTAAAGCGCGTGAAGTTGCTTTATACCGTCAAGGTAAATTCCGCGACGTTAAACTTGCTCGTCAGCAAAAAGCGAAGCTTGAAAACATGTTTACTAACATGGCTGAAGGCGATGTATCTGAAGTTAACGTGGTACTTAAAGCAGACGTTCAAGGTTCAATCGAAGCGATTTCAGACTCACTAACTAAGCTTTCTACTGATGAAGTAAAAGTGAAGATTGTTGGTTCTGGCGTAGGTGGTATCACTGAAACTGATGCAACACTTGCTGCTGCATCTAACGCAATCGTAGTTGGCTTCAACGTGCGTGCTGACGCATCTGCACGTAAAGTGATTGATACTGAAAACTTAGACTTACGTTACTACAGTGTTATCTACAGCTTAATTGAAGAAGTTAAGCAAGCCATGTCGGGTATGCTTGCGCCTGAGTTTAAGCAAGAGATTATCGGTCTTGCTGAAGTGCGTGACGTATTTAAGTCTCCAAAAATTGGCGCAATTGCTGGTTGTATGGTGACTGAAGGTACTATTAAACGCAGCGCACCAATTCGTGTATTACGTGATAACGTGGTTATTTACGAAGGTGAGCTTGAGTCACTACGTCGCTTTAAAGATGACGTTCAAGAAGTACGTAACGGCATGGAATGTGGTATCGGTGTTAAGAACTACAATGACGTGCGCGTTGGTGACCAAATCGAAGTATTTGAGACAGTTGAAGTACAACGTACACTTTAATTGCTCGTAAGCTAAGATTGTAAATGGGGGCTTTGCCCCCATTTCTGTATCCATTATTTAATTAACTTATTATTTTAATTCAGTAAGTTATGATTTTAGGAAAACAATCATGAGAGAATTTTCTCGCACTGATCGTGTTGCTCAGCAAATTCAAAAAGAAATTGCTGTTATTTTACAACGCGAAATTAAAGATCCGCGCTTAGGCATGGTGACAGTGTCTGCGGTAGAAGTATCGCGCGATTTATCTTACGCAAAAGTTTTTATTACGGTGTTTAATACCGAAGATGAGAACAAAGCAAAAGAAAGCGCAAAAATACTTAACGAAGCAACGGGCTATATTCGCTCGTTACTGGGTAAGCGTATTCGTGCTCGTATAATGCCTGAGCTTAAGTTTGTAGTAGATAACTCACTAATGGAAGGGATGCGTATCTCTAACTTAGTGGACTCGGTTATACGCGAAGATAACGCTAAACATGTTGATGATGAAACTGATAGCGAAGAAGGCACTAAAGACTAATGGCTAGACGCAGTAAAGGCCGTCCGATTGATGGTATTTTGTTGTTAAACAAACCTCAAGGCATTTCGTCGAACAAAGCCCTACAGCAAGCTAAAGGTATTTATTTTGCTCAAAAAGCAGGTCATACCGGTGCGCTAGATCCACTGGCCACTGGCATGCTGCCTATTTGCTTTGGTGAAGCGACTAAATTTACCCAATTTTTGCTCGATACAGATAAAACCTATGTGGTAAGAGCAAAACTAGGGGAGCGAACAACTACCTCTGATTCAGATGGCGAAGTGGTGGAAACCCGTGATGTAAACGTTACCACGGAACAGTTAGCTGCAGAAATTAAAAAGTTTTTAGGCGAGTCAGATCAGTATCCATCAATGTACTCGGCACTTAAATATGAAGGTAAACCTTTATATAAATACGCGCGTGAGGGCATTGAAGTACCGCGAAAGTGTCGAAAAATAAACGTGTTTAGTTTATCGCTTGATGAGTTTGATGAAGCAAACAATGAAGTGCAAATGACTGCGCATGTATCTAAGGGTACATACATCCGTACCATTGTAGATGATTTAGGCGAAAACCTAGGCTGTGGCGCACATGTTATTATGTTGCATCGTTCGGCGGTTGGCCATTATCCTAAAGACAAAATGGTCTCGCTTGAGCACCTTGAAACTCTATTAGCGAAGGCTAAAGAAGAGGAGGTTGCCCCTTCTACATACCTTGATGAACTGCTATTGCCAATGGATAGTGCGCTGGTTGATTTACCCGTCGTAGAAATTAGTAAAGAGCAGGGTGTTGCGTTCAGCCATGGCCAAGCCGTAGTACTAGGCACAGATTTACCCGAAGGGGCCATTAAGGTCTTAGCTGATGGTGTGTTTATTGGGACCGGTGAGCGCAACCCTGATGGGCATTTAAAATCAAAGCGCGGCTTATCTAATCAGCAACCTGAGTAAACTTTCACTTGTAGTTATCCTCATAGTTGGTAGAATACGCCCGCTCAATCGTTTTGGCTGAATTAGTGATCGGCTAAAGCACCTATTAAATTTAACTTTTGGAGTTATTATGTCACTAAGCAATCAAGAAAAAATCGATATCATTGCTAAATTTGCACGTGCTGAAGGCGACACTGGTTCACCTGAAGTACAAGTAGCTTTACTTACTTTTGATATCAACAAGCTTCAAGGTCATTTTGCTGACCACAAGCATGACTTCCACTCACGTCGTGGTCTGCTTCGTAAAGTAAGTACTCGCCGTAAATTGCTTGATTACCTTAAAGGTAAAGATATCTCGCGTTATACTGCACTAATCCAAGAGCTTGGCCTACGTCGCTAAGAACTAGATTACGAGAAAAGGAGCTTTATAGCTCCTTTTTTTGTGCCTAAATTTTTAACCTACCAATACACCTTCTTAAAATATAAGTAAAAATCAATAAACGATTAGGCAAAAGCGATTGTGTTTTATCTTTGGGTAGGCTCGCAATTTTAGGTCGCTTTGGTATATACTATGCGCGTAGATAAATAGGTTATCTGCAGTCATTAAAAATTTTGCCAATTGTAGTACTTAATTGATTTCCAACTGAATACAATTATGTACTGTAATTGGCCCTTTTAATGACACTTATTATTGAAATATAAAAACATTTAAGGAATATTTTAAGTGCAAGCAATTATTAAAGAATTTCAACTAGGCCAACACACAGTTACCCTAGAAACAGGTGCAATCGCACGTCAAGCTGACGGTGCAGTATTAGCAAGTATTGGCGATACATCAGTATTAGTTACTGTAGTTGGTAAGCGTGAAGCTCAACCTGGTCAAGATTTTTTCCCATTAACAGTTAACTACCAAGAGCGTATGTACGCTGCCGGCCGTATCCCTGGCGGTTTCTTAAAGCGTGAAGGTCGTCCTAACGATGGCGAAACACTTATTGCACGTCTTATTGACCGTCCAATTCGTCCACTTTTCCCAAATGGTTTCGTAAACGAAGTACAAGTTATTGCAACCGTTGTATCTGTAAACCCTGAAATCCAACCAGATATGGTTGCGATGATTGGTACATCAGCAGCACTTGCTATCTCTGGTATCCCTTTTAACGGACCAATTGGTGCATCACGCGTTGGTTACATCAACGGTGAATACGTACTTAACCCGACATTAAAAGAGCTTGAAGAAAGCCAACTTGATTTAGTTGTTGCAGGTACTGATAACGCAGTACTAATGGTTGAGTCTGAAGCTGATGTACTTGCTGAAGATGTAATGCTAGGTGCGGTTGTATACGGCCATGAGCAATCTCAAGCTATCATCAATGCAATAAACGAATTTAAAGCAGAAGCAGGTAAACCTACATGGGATTGGACTGCACCTGAGAAAAACGTATCGCTTGAAGAAAAAGTAGCTGAACTTGCTTCTGAAAAAGTAGGTGAAGCTTACCGTATTACTGATAAAGTAGCGCGTAAAGAAGCATTAACTGCAGCAAAAGACGCAGTAATTGAAGCGCTTACAAGCGAGCTTGCTGAAGATGAAACGCTTGATAAGCAAGAAGTAGGTAAAGTATTCGGTTCACTTGAGAAGAAAATTGTACGTGGCCGCATCACTGCAGGTGAAAAACGTATCGATGGTCGTGAACCAGACATGATCCGTGCACTAGACGTAATGACGGGTGTATTACCACGTACTCACGGTTCTGCAATCTTTACTCGTGGTGAAACACAAGCGCTTGTTACTGCTACACTGGGTACAGAACGTGATTCGCAGTTAATCGATGATTTAACGGGTACTCATAAAAACCACTTTATGCTTAACTACAACTTCCCTCCATTCTGTGTAGGTGAAACTGGTTTTGTAGGCTCTCCTAAGCGTCGTGAAATTGGTCACGGTAACCTAGCTAAGCGTGGTATTCAAGCTGTAATGCCTACACTTACTGAGTTCCCTTACTCAATTCGTGTTGTATCTGAAATCACTGAATCTAACGGTTCGTCTTCAATGGCATCTGTTTGTGGTACGTCATTAGCACTTATGAACGCGGGTGTACCAATTAAAGCATCTGTAGCGGGTATCGCGATGGGTCTAGTGAAAGAAGATGAGAAGTTTGTTGTTCTTTCAGATATCTTAGGTGATGAAGATCACTTAGGTGACATGGACTTTAAAGTTGCAGGTACTACTAACGGTATCACTGCACTACAAATGGATATCAAGATTGAAGGCATCACACAAGAAATCATGCAAATTGCGCTTAAACAAGCTAAAGCGGCACGTTTACATATTTTAGGTGTAATGGATGAAGCGATTTCTGCTCCTTCTGAAGAATTATCAATGTTTGCTCCTCGCATCTACACTATGCAAATTCCTGCTAAGAAGATTGCTGAAGTAATTGGTAAAGGTGGCGCTACAATTCGTCAACTTACCGAAGAGACAGGCACAACAATTGAAATTGAAGATGACGGTACAATTAAGATTGCTGCAACAGACGGTGAAAGCGCGCAAAACGCAATTACACGTATTGAGCAATTAACAGCAGAACTAGAAGTAGGTACTATCTACACTGGTAAAGTGGTACGTATTGTTGACTTTGGTGCGTTTGTAAACATTCTTCCTGGTAAAGATGGCCTTGTGCACATTTCTCAAATCAGCACAGAGCGTGTTAACAACGTAACTGACCACTTAAGTGAAGGTCAAGAAGTTAAAGTTAAAGTATTAGAAGTAGACCGCCAAGGCCGTGTACGTCTAAGCATTAAAGAAGCAATGGAATCAGCAGCACCTGCAGCTGATGAGTCAAAAGACGCATAATTGCTAAACTTTAACCCGTTAATATACGCGGGATAATAAAAAAGGGGCTGTTTAGCCTCTTTTTTTATGCTTTAATGAAACCTTATTAGACAAGGTCTGTCTTATTTTTATTGCGATATATCTTGGTATTAAGGATTTTAATGATACTCAAACACTTAGCTTTGGCATCTTTTGCTATTTTGTCTTTAAGCGCTTGCCAAACCACGACTGAATCAAAACCTACGCCGATTGTTAATGTGCCTTTTACTGCACCCCTTGCATCCGACTTTAGAAGCGAAATTGCGATTGCACGTTACTCTGAGCTATTAAATAGAGCCGATTTAAGTACCGAGCAACAAGCTAAGCTTTATTATGACCGTGGGGTATTATTTGATAGCCTAGGAATGACCACGTTATCGCGCATTGATTTTAACCGCGCTATAAAACTAAAGCCTGATTTAGCTGAGGTGTATAACTTTTTAGGTATTCAGCATACTTTAATGCAGCAATACGAAAAAGCGTATGAGTTTTTTGACTCAGCCCTTGAGCTTAATGAAGAGCATGAATACGCTTATTTAAACCGTGGTATTGCACTGTATTATGGTGAAAGAGCAAACTTGGCACAAAGTGATTTTGATGAGTTTTTAGCGCGTTCACCAAACGATCCTTACCGAGTGTTATGGCTTTACCTTGCACAGTCGCAAGAGGATAAGCAACAAGCATTAGCCGCTCTTAAAACAAATGCCGCAGCACTTGATGAATCGCAGTGGGCGTATCAGTTAATTTCGCTTTATACTGGCGATATGAGTGAGCATACGTTTTTATCGGGTATTAGCGAAGGTGTTAAATCTGAGCAAGAATACGCACAGCGTTTGTGCGAGGCGTATTTTTATTTAGCCAAAATGCACCAAGCAGCAGGCGAGCAGTACTTAGCTGCGGATTACTTTAGATTGGCATTATCCACTAATGTGCATGAGTTTATTGAATATAAATATGCGCGTTTAGAGCTTGAGCTTATGGCTGGTGCAGACGCTAGTTAAATACCTGTGTTATTTAAGTGGTTTGCTATTTAGCCTGCTTATTGCGGGCTCTAGCAACCATTTAAGCAGTATTGGTTTTTGGCATGTACTAAATACGAAGGCTAATCCGCTGCAAAGCTATTGGCAATTTCCTCGCTACTTTTCAAATAATATCGCGCATCTTCCCAGATTAACCTTGGGCTTTTTAGCACGTGAAAACATCTCATCAGCCCAATACAATTATTCTTTAAAGCTGATAAAAACAAATAAAAACGAGCAAGCTAAGTTATTTTGGCTACAAAGTATAACTGACATTACCCACGCTCAGCGACAGGATTTAGCTAATCTTCTCTTGGCAGGATCGCGCTGGGACGATTTATTATTATTAAAGCAGCAAGAGTTATTGCCCAAAGGGAATGCGTATAACCACTTAGCACTTCATACTTCAAATCATTACAAACGTATCCCAAACGCTTTTTTAAAAGATCTTGGGTTCACGGCTTTAAATACCTTACCGGCTAGTAATAGCTCCTGTATCTACAATGTCGTTATGATAGGTGTTCATCGCGAAGGGCTTTATAAATTACAAAGCTTCACTAAACAGTTTAATAAAGTACCCGAACCGCGAAAAGGGGTGTTTTGTTTTAGCGAACCGGTTTACGCCGCTGGCGCATTGGAGTGTAAAAACACACTTTCTATGGCCAACTGTAAATGGAAAAATAAAGCTTTGAAAGCTAAGGTTGCAAAAGAGTTTGACTACAGTGTGATAATGAGTAAAAACGGTACGGCTAATGTTATGGGCAAACAAATGCAGCTAAGTACCAGCGCTAACTATCATGTTTTTTTACACGAGCTTATGCATTTTAGCGGTTTTGAAGATGAATATACGCTCCCGCAGAGCAAACAAAAGTGGCTTTGTTCAAAGCAAGGCTATGTTGCGCCTAATTTATATATTTCACAGGGCGAGCCGCCTCCCACAGGTTGGCACAAAAGTGAGAGCTGCCAGCAAGGGGGCGTAGCATATAAGCCTAGTAAGGATTGGTCTATTATGCAGTATCAACAACTAGGTTTATCAAAGAGGTACAGGGCGTTGTGGCAGAAACAAATACAACAACAAGAAACCTTAACCCTTGATTAAAATTAAATCGAATAGGCTTGCTATCTATAGACAAAATGGCTGTTTATAAGTATAACTGTACGTATTAATGTCGTTTAAAAACAGACAGTAAAAGCATCTTTTCGTGATGTATAAAACGTAAGGATAAACTTATGATTATAAAAGGCCCTACATTATGACTTTGCTCTGGATACCTTTGTTATCCTTAATTGGCAGTGTTATTTCTTCATGCACCGGCAAACTATCCCGTACGCAAGCTGCAGCTGTGACTGTGCTTGCGCCTTTAACAGCTTTAGGTATTACGCTATACCACACTCCCGCTATTTTAGCAGGTGAAACAATTCGTTATGCTGTAACGTGGATCCCCGCACTTGGGCTGGATTTATCATTTCGTCTTGATGGCTTGAGTCTACTGTTTATGTTTATGATTTTGGGCATAGGCATACTGGTCATTACCTACGCACGTTACTATCTGAGTAAAAACGACTCCTTAGCTAAGCTGTATAGTTACTTATTGTTGTTCATGACCGCCATGCTAGGCATTGTTATGTCTAACAATGTTATTCAACTTTGGCTGTTTTGGGAATTAACCAGCATTAGCTCATTTTTATTAATTAGCTATTGGTGGCATAAAACAGAAGCGCGAAAGGGCGCGCGTATGGCACTAGCTGTTACCGGTGCCGGTGGTTTAGCATTGCTGGCAGGTTTAATGTTAGTGGCCGATATTGTTGGTAGTTACGACCTGGATGTAATTTTAGCTAGCAAGGCAATTGTGCAATCTCATGACTTATACGAAACTGCACTTGTATTAGTTTTGCTAGGCGCATTTACTAAATCGGCACAGTTTCCATTTCATTTTTGGCTTCCTCACGCTATGGCAGCCCCAACCCCAGTAAGCGCGTATTTGCATTCTGCGACGATGGTAAAAGCAGGTATATTTTTATTAGCGCGTTTTCATCCTGTGCTTTCAGGCACAGACACATGGTTTTTACTGGTGGGTTTGACTGGTTTAGCAACGCTTTTGTTTGGTGCTTATATCGCGTTGTTCAAACACGATTTAAAGGGCCTGTTAGCATACTCAACTATTAGCCATTTAGGTTTAATTACGTTGTTACTGGGCCTTGATACTGAGCTCTCTACTGTAGCGGCGATATTCCATATTATTAATCACGCCACTTTTAAAGCCTCATTATTTATGGCAACGGGTATAATCGATCACGAAACGGGTACGCGTGATATGCGTAAGCTCAACGGTATGTGGCGGTATTTACCTTACACGGCGACACTCGCAATGGTCGCAGCAGCCTCAATGGCGGGTGTGCCATTGCTCAACGGTTTTTTATCTAAAGAAATGTTTTTTGCCGAAACCTTACATCAACAAGTGTTGGGCTCTATGTCGTGGTTAATCCCGGTTTTAGCGACCATTGCAGGGGCGCTCTCTGTGGCGTACTCCTCCCGCTTTATCCATGATGTATTTTTTAACGGCGACCCCATAGATTTACCACGCCAACCACATGAAGCTCCACGTTATATGCGATTGCCAATTGAAGTGCTGGTTGTGCTGTGTGTGCTTGTAGGTATGTTTCCACATTTCTCTGTTGATGGAATTTTACATGCCGCATCATTGGCTGTCCTTGGTCAACAAGTTCCAGAGTACGAACTGGCTATTTGGCATGGCTTTAACCTTCCTTTATTGATGAGTGCCATGGCTGTGGTGGGCGGTTTATTTATTTATATTAACCGCAAATACTTATTTCAATTTCAAGCCTCGTTACCACCCCTTAATGCTAAAAAAACGTTCGAGGTAATTGTCCTTAGGGCTATTACTTGGTCTCAAAACAGAGTAAGTAGCATCGAAAACGGCTCATTGCAGCGCTACGTTTTTGTAATGCTGGCGGTGGTGCTATTGTGTGCGGGGTGGCCATTGTTTGAAATGCAACAGTTAGCCGGCAGTATGGCGAGTATCCCTGTCGATGTGCACAATGCTATTGGCGCTGGGTTATTAATTATTGGCGCATTGGCTACGGTTATTTGGCATCGTTCTCGTGTAGTTGCTTTATTAATGATTTCTATTGTGGGGCTTATGGTGTCAGTTGCGTTCACTCGTTTTTCTGCCCCTGATTTAGCGCTTACGCAACTTACCGTTGAAGTAGCCACCGTAATTTTACTAATGCTAGCATTGTTTTTCCTACCTCAGCATACACCTAAAGAGTCTAGTTCACTTAGGGTATTACGAGATTTAGGCATTGCATCAACATTAGGTGTAGTTGTTGCAAGTATTTGCTACGCACTTCTTACACGACCGCTTGAATCAATATCTGATTTCTTTATCGCTAATGCTAAAACAGGCGGTGGCGGTACGAATGTAGTAAACGTTATTTTGGTCGATTTTAGGGGCTTTGATACCTTGGGTGAGATCACGGTGTTAGGTATTGCAGCATTAGGTATATTTAAAGTACTGTCGCGTATTCCTCTGTTTATGCCTGCAAGTGATGGTGAAGGGCGACCTTGGGCGCGTGAACGCCACCCTATACTACTTGCCAGTATTTCGCATAGTTTATTACCGCTTGCATTATTAGTATCGGCTTATATTTTCTTACGTGGCCATAACTTACCTGGCGGTGGCTTTATTGCAGGTTTAGTAACGTCGATTGCCTTTATATTGCAGTACATGGCTCATGGGTCAGCTTGGATAAGTGAGCGCTTTGCAGTTAACTATCGCAAAATCATCGCTTCGGGTATTGGTATTGCCTTGTTTACTGGTGTAGGCAGCTGGTTCTTCGATAGGCCATTTTTAACAACGTGGTTTGATTATTTTGATATTCCATTTATTGGCAAAACAGAGCTTGCAAGTGCGATTGTGTTTGATTTGGGCGTATACTTAACAGTAGTTGGAGCTACATTAATGATATTAGCAAGCCTTGGCAACATGACAGCAGATACCCAGAAAAAAGAGGTAAATATTTAATGGAGCTATTGTACGCATCTTGCGTTGGAGTGTTAGTGAGTTGTGGTGTTTACTTACTACTTAGGGCGCGTACGTTCCCAGTGGTGCTAGGACTTACTATGATTTCATATGCAGTGAATTTATTTTTATTTTCTGCAGGTCGTTTAACCATTAATAAAGCAGTCGTGCTTGGAACAGGTACTGATTATGCAGACCCATTGCCTCAAGCTTTAGTGCTAACCGCCATTGTGATCGGTTTTGCTATGACTGCATTTGTAGTTATTTTAGCAATACGTGGTAGAGCCGATTTGGGTAGCGATCATGTTGATGGGCAAATAATAAAAAGCACGGCCGATAGCAAGGAGCAAAAATGATTCAACATTTAAGCTCTTTGCCTATTCTGTTACCTATGCTGGCAGCAGTCATATTGCTTTTGCCGCCATGTGGTAAAAGCTTACGTATTCGTCGTATTGCCTCATCAATCATGGCGGTGGTCACGTTTATCGCCAGTGCAATGCTGCTAATCCATGTGTATAACAGTGGTATCAATGTATACGCAATTGGTAATTGGTCAGCGCCTTTTGGCATAGTACTTGTTGCCGATATGCTTTCTACTTTATTGGTTGCACTTACATCCTTTTTAGGAATGGGAGTCATTTTATATGGCTGTGCAGGTGATGATGCTAAAGGTAATTTCTTTCACCCTTTAGTGCACTTTTTAATATTAGGTGTAAATGGCGCATTTTTAACAGGCGATCTGTTTAATGTATTTGTATTTTTTGAAGTACTTCTTATTGCCTCATACTCATTACTTATGCACGCAGGTGATAAGCAAAATACGCGCGCCGCACTTCAATATGTAATATTAAACTTAGTTGGCTCGAGCGTATTTTTAATTGGGTTGGGTATTTTATACGGCGTACTGGGTACATTAAACATTGCCGATATGGCTCAAAAAGTATCGCTGCTAACAGGGGACGATGTTTACTTAGCCAAAGCGGGTGGCTTGCTATTGTTAGTTGTATTTGCTTTAAAAGGTGCGCTATTACCTTTGCATTTATGGTTACCTAATACCTATGCAAGTGCAAAACCTGTCGTTGCTGCGTTGTTTGCGATTATGACCAAAGTAGGCGTATACGCGATGTTGCGCGTTTATACCGTTATATTTGGTGAACAAGCCGGCGAGCTTGAGCATATGGCGCAAACTTGGTTATGGGGCTTAGCTATTGCCACCATAGTGGTCGGTGGAATTGGCGTAATGGCAGCACAAGATTTACGCAAGTTAACGGCAAACCTAGTAGTTGTATCAGTGGGCACATTAGTTGCTCTAATTGCCTTGCAAAACGTCACAGCAACAGCTGCACTGCTTTATTATTTAGTACATTCTACTTTAGTCAGTGCCGCACTGTTTTTATTAGCTGATTTAATTGCCACACAAAGAGGGAAAGTAGGGGATAGACTTGTTGCTGGCCGCGCTGTAAGCCAACCCTATTTGTTAGGGGCGTGCTTTGTAATTGCTGTATTAACCGTTGTAGGAATGCCACCGCTATCGGGGTTTGTTGGAAAAGTTTGGATCCTCAAAACAACCTTGAATAGCGAGCAAGCCTTACTATTTTGGCCTGTTTATTTAATTACTAGCTTTGTTTTATTAGTTGCACTTTCGCGTGCTGGCACCAGTTTGTTTTGGGAGCGAAAAGCAAAGAAGGGCGAGAGTACTGATGGCGTTAATGCCCACCCATTACAAATTTTAATAATTGTTGGGTTATTGGCATGTTCTCCATTGTTAGTTATTTTTGGTGGTCCTATCAGCGATTATATGCTCAGTGCTGCTACGCAACTGCATGACATTAATGGTGGTATTAATGCCGTAATGAGAGGAGGGAAGTAATGAGATTACAAGCCCGTTATCGTTGGTTGCCAACGCCGTTTCGTAGTTTCTTTTTATTTGTGATCTGGTTGCTACTCAATAATAGTGTATCGCCAGGGCACTTGGTATTAGCAACGTTTTTAGCGATATTTATACCCTTATTGAGTTTTTCATTACGTGATCCACAACCGCTAATACTAAAACCGGGGTTGGCTTTAAAACAACTACTTATTGTTCTTTACGATATAGTAGTCGCTAATTTACAGGTGGCCTTGTTAATAGTGGGTCCGGCTAAAAAATTACGCCCTGCTTTTGTAAAAGTCCCTATAGATTTGAGCCATGATATGCCAATTACGATTCTTGCCAGTTGTGTATCACTCACACCGGGTACAGTAAGTGCCGAAGTGTACCCTATCCCAGAATCGCTTAACGAAGGTGAAACGCCCACACAGCGTTATTTACTTATACATGTACTCGATTTAAAAGACGAAGAGGCACTTATTAAACAAATTAAACAACGCTACGAAGCTCCCCTAAAGGAGATTTTTCAATGCTAGATACTGTATTACTCATTGTTTTTTCTATGATTGGCTTATCGCTATTACTGAATTTATGGCGACTTATTATAGGCCCATCGGTGCCAGACCGTATTTTGGCGCTGGACACTATGTATATAAACGTCATTGCATTAATTATTTTATACAGTATTAGCATGGGCACAGGCCTGTATTTTGAAGCCGCATTGCTAATAGCTATGCTTGGTTTTATTAGTACAGTTGCTGTGTGTAAGTATTTACTGCGTGGCGACATAATTGAATAGGATTTTAAAATGATAAGCGAATGGGTTGTATCCATATTGTTATTGTTTGGTGGGCTGTTTATTTTAATTGGTTCATTAGGCTTGATTAAATTGCCTGACTTTTACATGCGATTGCATGGACCAACTAAAGCAACAACCTTAGGCATGGCAAGTATACTTATTGCAGCAATGGTGTTTTTTGCGAATTCAGGGCACGGCTTTAGTGTTAAAGAGATATTGATTACCGTGTTTTTATTGATTACCGCCCCGATTAGTGGGTATATGTTAATAAAGTCAGCAATTCATCATAAGCTTAAAGCTAAAGAAGGTACAAAAGGGCTCGATAACGTAGAAGAAGATTAGCCCTAGGACATTCATAAAAAGGCCAAATAAACATGTTTTATTTGGTCTTTTTAGTATGGGCATGCGCATTTACGAACTATTTTTTACTCATTAGCTTTAAGTGATTTGCTCTGAGGTTGGAAAAGCGCATTGATAACTAGGCAAAAACTCTCTATTTAGTTGTTCTAAATAAGATTTTTTAATCTAGGCAGCAACACGTTTCGCCCCGAAAATGATTAAGTATTATTGCGGATTGATATAAATCATGTGAGTATGGTCTTACTTTTTATGTTTAAGGATATGACAATGGCTAAGGCACTATTACTTTCGTTACTTATATTTTCTGGCAGCGTATTGGCTGACGAGGCCACTAAGCAGCAAAAAATAGATGAGCTGATAAACGTGATGAACATGGATGCTATGGTTGACTCAATGTACGGGCAAGTAGAAGGCATGATGAAAAATATGTCTGCACAAATGGGTGTTAAGCCCTCTGAGCAAGCTATTTTTGATAAATACTATGCAGATATGACCAATGTACTTAAAACTGAAATGAGCTGGAAAAAAATGCAGCCGATGATGGTTAACGTTTACGACAAACATTTTAACGAGCAAGAAATTGCCGACATGCTGGCGTTTTATAAAACTGAAACAGGGCAAAAAATTCTTCAAAAAATGCCTGTAGTAATGCAAGAGTCTATGCAAATGTCGCAAAGCTTAGTGCAAGGTGCAATGCCAAAAATTCAGCAAATAGCCGGTGAGTTAAGTGAAGAGCTAAAAGCCTCTCGCCAACAAGAAAATTAATCCCCCTTTCTCTTAAGCGCGCTCATTAGCGCGCTTTTATTTTATCAGCTCCAGTAATTTTTTAATTATATTTTAATGTGGCCCCTCTATTGACCTGTGTGTCACACATAGGTTTAAAATTGAGCTCTAAAATCTAAGGGGGCTAAATTATGTATGTTAAGCAATTAGCGACGTTAATGGGTGTAACGCCTGATACAGTTCGTCACTACACACGAATAGGCCTTTTAACGCCCATACGTAGCCAAAGTAACGGCTATCAACAATATACAAAAGCAGACCGCCAACGTTTACAGTTTATTATAAGCGCCCGAAAGCTCGGATTTTCCCTTAAAGATATACAGCATATCATTGGTGAGTCAGAACAAGGGCATTGCCCATGCCCACTTACGCGGCAAATTATTGCAAAACGTTTAGAAGAAACCGAAGCCTTGTTTCAAGAAACCCTTAAATTACGAGTGCGTATGCAAGCGGCGTTAAAGCAGTGGGAAACATCGGCAGACGGCGCTGTTGCAAGTGATGTGTGTAGCTTAATAGAAACGTTTGTTGACCCTCTTGCAGAGCAAGAAAAAAGCGGAGATGTGCAATGAGTAGCAATAAAACAACAGAGCAAAACTTTATTATTGAAGGGGCTAATTGTGGCAGTTGCGTAGCCAAAATAGAAAAAGCCCTTAATAGTGTGCAAGGCGTAAACAATGTAGAAATGAACTTTGCAGATCGCACGGTACGCGTAGAGGGCAGCGCGCAGCAAAGCACATTAATTAGCGCCGTTGAAAATATAGGTTATGGCGCAAAACCTATGGATAACACATCAGAGCAAGATGCGCTTGATGAAAAAGCCAAGTCAGACGAGGCACATTACAAAAAGCTAATGCGCAACATGATGCTGGCTTTAGGTGTGGGCGTGCCGCTTATGATTTATGGGCTTATTTTTGATATGAGCGTGACAACCACTAACCAGCGCATAGCTTGGGGTGTGGTCGGTATTATCACGTTTGTCGTTATGGCTGTAGCAGGTAAGCAGTTTTATAAAGACGCGTGGCAGTCATTTAAAAATCATGGTGCTAACATGGATACACTTATTGCCCTCGGAACGGGCACTGCGTGGTTATATTCAATGTGTGTTGTACTTGCGCCTAGCTTACTACCTGAGGTTGCAAGGCACGTTTATTTTGAAGCTTCTTCAATGATAATTGGGTTAATTAGTTTAGGCCTGGCTTTTGAAGTGAAAGCGCGTGGACGTACTTCGCAGGCTATTAAGCGTTTAATTGGCTTACAAGCAAAAACAGCCCGTGTAATACGCGACGGCAAAGAGCAAGATATAGACATTAGTGATGTGAAAAAGGGCGACCATGTACGGGTACGCCCAGGCGAAAAAATCCCGGTAGATGGTGATGTCCTCGAAGGTAGCAGCAGATTAGATGAATCTATGCTCACGGGTGAGCCTATGCCTGTGAGTAAACAAACCGGCGACAAAGTAGTTGCTGGCAGCATTAATAAAAGCGGCACATTATTATTTGAAGCCACACATATAGGCCAAGAAACAACCCTTGCCAATATTATTAATATGGTAAAACGTGCGCAAAACTCTAAGCCTTCAATAGGGCGATTAGCCGATGTTATTTCAGGCATATTTGTGCCCACAGTAATGATAATTGCGATATTAGCAGCCCTTGCATGGCTAAATTTTGGTCCAGCCCCTTCAATTGCTTATGCGGTGGTAGCGTTAACCACCGTGCTGATTATTGCATGCCCGTGTGCGCTGGGTTTAGCAACGCCTATGTCGGTAATGGTGGGAATAGGTAAAGCCGCCGTGTTTGGCATATTAATTCGCAATGGCGAGTCACTGCAAACTACCTCCAAAATTACTACCATGATTTTAGATAAAACCGGCACCATTACCCAAGGTGCACCCCAAGTAACAGATGTTGTAACGTTTAATAACGCAGATGAAAATAACGTAATGCAATTAGTTGCAAGCCTCGAAAGTAGCTCTGAGCACCCTCTGGCAGAGGCTATTATGCAGCACGCTAAAAAACAAAACGTCACCTTGAGTAAAGCGACTGACTTTGACGCCATTACTGGCAAAGGTGTAAGCGGTAAGGTGAATGAGCAGACTTTGTTATTTGGTAATAAAGCGCTTATGGATAAATACGAGATTGCTGTTGATGAGGCCGCTGAGCAAGCACACACCTTTGCAAAAGAAGCTAAAACGCCGATGTACTTTGCCTGTAATAACCAACTTATGGCCTTAATTGCGGTGGCGGACCCGCTAAAAGAAGACTCAGTACAGGCAATTAAGCGCCTGCAAAATGAAGGTATTCATCTAGTAATGCTCACTGGCGATAATAAAGCGACCGCACACGCTGTGGCTAAAAAAGTCGGTATTGATGATTTTATCGCAGAAGTGTTACCAGAGGATAAAGTAAATGAAGTCACTAAACGCCAGCAGCAAGGCGAAATTGTAGGTATGACGGGTGATGGGATCAATGATGCCCCCGCGCTTGCTAAGGCAGATGTCGGTTTTGCGATTGGTACAGGTACCGATGTAGCCATAGAAAGCGCCGATATTACCTTAATGCGTGGCTCGCTGCATGGCCTTGCTGATGCTATTGCCATTAGCAGCGCAACAATTAAAAACATTAAACAAAACTTGTTTGGTGCCTTTATTTATAACGTTGCGGGCATTCCTATTGCTGCCGGTGTGTTGTATCCCTTTATTGGTGTGCTACTAAATCCTGTAGTAGCGGGCGCAGCTATGGCGCTTTCATCACTGACTGTCGTCACCAATGCTAATCGCTTACGTTTTTATAAACCCAATAAGCGCTAAGGAGTCGATAATGTTAATCATAAATTTACTGGGTGCAGTATTAATTGTGGCCATTATTTATTGGTTTTGGCTTTATAAGCCAAAGCAAATACACAGTAATGACAATACGCAAACCATAGTGGTAGATAACGGCGTTTATCAACCAAGTCATATAAAGGTGGCGGCCAATAAAAAAGTAACACTTACATTTGATAGAAAAGACAGTGCACCGTGCGCCGAAACTATGGTGTTCCCGCAGCTTGATGTAAGTGAAAGCCTTGCAATGGGAGAGAATAGAATCACTTTGCCTGCACTTGAAGCAGGTGAGTACGACTTTCATTGCCAAATGAAAATGTATAAAGGTAAGTTAATCGCTGAGTAACCAGTGAGTTGATGAAGTAACATTAATACGGTCTAACTTTATGTTGAGCTAAACAACGGGTTATGTCGTATTAGTGTTATTTAAACACACTAGATTATTTAATGAATAACTTAAACCCTAAAAAATTACTAAACAGTAAGTGGACTGCTACCCCAGCTATTAATAAAGAAAAACACTTTATAATTGTAGAAGTAGAATACGATGAAGAAGGTAATGTAATCGAATGTATTACCGAGTCGGTGTTTTCTAAAAATCAGTACTCAATACGCTGGCGAGATTTAAAAGACACACAAAAATGGCGTCAAGGCTGGAAGTAGTTAAATTGTTTTTATACTTTAAAAAACGCCAATTTGTTATGCCCAACTAAATGCAATGCGCTCCCTTTTTAATCCCTGCCTTTTACTAAATTCGCCATTTGGCAACAAATGCCTGTTTTTTACAGGCTTGCCGTGCTTTTAGAAAATAAACGCCAAATATTTCGTAAATATTCTTATATTTCAATTGTTTATAATTTAGGTTTTATAGCGTTTAATTGTTTTAATTAAGCTGTTCAGCTCTAGTTTATTCTTAAACTTCCCCACATTATGTTTTTAGTTAGCTTTTAGCTCACGTGTGGCTTTTTTATAAATAATAAGTTATTGATTTTAAAAGTTTATTTTAATTGGCTCATCAGGCTGTTGCAAAAAAGCAACAAAAACACCTCTCGAAACTTCATCTATACATGCACTTTTCATGTAACTCATTGTTTATCAATTAAAAATAAAAGATGGCATTGAAGTTGTAATAGCTAAGCTGTATTAAGCAAACGTGGGTAACGCCAATTGGCTACTCCCCTAACCCTATGAAGGATTTCATTATGAAAAAGGCACAATCAACATTGGTATTAATGGCTTTAGCCTCTTCATCAGCGGCTTTTGCAGTAACAGATTTTGACACACTCGATAAAGATGGCAGTGGCACATTAAGCCCGTTAGAAGCATCTGCTGATGCTGAATTAATGAGTCAGTTTACAAAACTTGATACTGACAAAAACAACGAGCTATCTAAGAGTGAGTTCGACAAAGCATAAGTGAGTGCTTTGAGTAGTTAACGCCCAGTGACACGTTAATTCTGAGTTGCCAAAGACAACCTAAGTAAGCAAGGGAGCTTACCATAAAGAATAACAAGGACAGTGTAATACACAGGGCATTTTATTATAAACGCATAGCGAAGGAATCGATATGTAAAAGCGATACCCAACTTTGCTTGCAATAGTGCTGGTATTTTCTGGCACATTTGCAAAGTTTGATACCAACACAAACGGTAAACTTTTTTAAGCAAAGGTTTTACAAGCGCAGACGGTTAATGCGCTGTGGTGTAAGCATAGTTCTGAGTTGCCAAAGACAACCTAAATAGGCAAGGGAGCCTATTAAAAAGAATAACAAGGAAGTGAATTGTAACCACCTCAGCGCAAATTTATACAGGTAATGCATATTATTGAAGGATTACATTATGACTAAGCTGAAAACAACATTTGTACTTATCACCTTGGTGTCATCATCGGTGGTATTGGCAAATACAGAGTTTAAAACACCTATGCAAGGCGAAGGTGATTTAGCAAACCAAAGTGATCATTCAGCAGAACAAATAATGCAGCAATTAAATATGCAAAGCCGAAATGGCGTTACCGAAAATGACTTTTTTGAATATTAACAATTACCCCTTAATGGATCTTCGAAAAGGATTTCTCACCCTTAATCTGGTTATTATGCCTAAGGAACGATTATGAAAACAGTAAATAAAACGCTAGCACTTGCTGCTCTTTTATCATCTTCAGCAGCCTTTGCTGCGGTAGATTTTAACTCTTTTGATGCTGACGGCGATGGCGTTATTAGCAAATCAGAAGCACAGGCTAATGCTCAGTTAGTTCAGCTATTTGATAAGTTAGATACAGATGGAAATGGTGAGCTTTCTCAGCAAGAGTTTTCAAAGGTACAATAAAATTAGGCGCATACGTAGGTTTACGCACTAACCAAACGTTTAAAGATCATACTCACCAAGCAGCTAAGTATTTAATACTTAGCTGCTTTTTTGTGCGCCTAATAAAATATAAATGCCGTTTTATCACCAAAAGGGTGCAATTCCAATTATGTTAATTAATAACCTATTGATTTTAAACAGTATATTTATGTGGTTTTAAACTTGCTTAGTTAACGCTAGAGCAACTGGGTGAGTAAACAATTATGGCGCGAATGAGTTATATGAGTAGCGTTGAGCGCTACCATGAGTATGAGCAAGTAATACACAGCTTGCTTGACTCTATTTTAATGAGTATTGAAGATGGGCTTAACAAAAATCGAGATACGCGTTTTTTAGTAAAGCAATACCCCTTTTTAGAGCTGCAATATTGTTTAAACGAACCTGGGCTTCAGCTAGGCAATAATGTGTGCTTTAAGCGTGCTTATAAAAAATTAGCCGAGCAAGGTAATCAGCAAGATTTAAGTGAGCGCCCTTACTTTTTACAATCTAAACAAACCGATTCGGTGTGCTTTACCGATCCGTATATTTCTATCGCAACTAATCATTTATGTATTTCGGCTATTAAAGAGCTGAAAAAGCCAATTAACCAGCAACATTATTTAGTGCTAGACGTATGCTTAACCCAGTTAATTGAGTTTGTAATGGGAGACAGCGCGCGTGCTGGTATTTCGCCTTATTTTAAAGCGGGTTATGGGGTGATTGTGGCGTGTTTATTTACTTTGGTTCTCTTTTTACTGAGCATCGTATTTAACGATATATATGCATTATTAACCCACTTTGATTCAGCCTCTGATCCCCTCGAGCCCTTTAGCATTATTATATATATTACTTTAGCGTTGGCCGTGTTTGATTTAGGAAAAACCATTCTCGAAGAAGAGATTTTAATGCATAAGGATATATTTAGGCACTCATCTACACGGCGCACAATTACTCGGTTTATATCTACCGTGCTAATTGCAATATCTATTGAGGCGCTATTAACCATGTTTAAAGCGGCGCTCGGGCAAGCTGAATACTTATTACCGGCCATTGCGATGATGCTTGCGGTGGTAGGGCTTTTAATCGCATTGGCTATTTATGTGTATTTAGGTGCTAAAGCCGAAACCTTACTAATGCGGGCGCGCTCAAAATTAAAATCCTCCAAGTAGGAGGATTTTAATACGATGGGTATAATTGCTATTTAGCTTTAAACATTGCTTACTAATGCGGTTTATCTTGCTCGCGCTTTGCTTTAAAGTCTGAGTCACTCGTCCATGTAGGCCAATCGCCATTGTTGGCAAGTTTTGTGGCTATATCAACAATAAGCTCTATGTCTTGTTTCACACCACCTAATGACCATTGCGGCGAGTAATCGTCGGCTTCTTTATGGTATTTTTGCGCAATGTAATCAGGGTCGGTATCGCCAAGGCTCATAAACAATAAACTAGGCACACCTTGCTTAGCTAAAGAAAAATGATCCGATCTAAAAAACAATCCATTTTGCGGGCGAGGATCCATTTTAACAACACGACCTTGTGCTTTTGCCGCATTTGCTAGGTAGTTTTCTAGGGTGGATAAATCGTTACCGTATTGCAAAATGTAATCAGTGCCATCTAACACGTTCATCCCGTCAATATTTAATAGAGCAACCATTTGTTTAGTGGGCACAACACCACCGGTTGCAAACTCTTGTGAGCCAATGAGGCCAGTTTCCTCAGCGGTAAAATTAGCAAATAAAATAGAGCGCTTAAACGGTGTTTGCTGGTGGATTTGATTCATAATGCGGGCAATTTCAAGTGTGGCCGCTGTGCCAGAAGCATTATCTACTGCGCCGTTATAAATTTTAGGGCCACTGTCGGTTTGTTTGGTACCAAAATGATCCCAATGAGCACCTATTATCACGTACTCATTAGGGGCGTCGCTTCCCGTAATTTGCGCAACCACGTTATGTGATTTGGCATGCGATACTTCATTTTTAAATGAAAGGTTGGCTGTTAAATTAAGCGCTGTGGCTTTAAAGTCATCATTTAAAGCCTTTTGTTTTAAATTTTCGTAGTTAAGCTGTGCGGCATTAAAAATTTGCTCTGTAGTATTAAGTGTTAGCCAACCCATAACAGGGAGCTTAGAGTCGTTTAGGTTATTGTCCATTAGGGTGTATTTAGTCCCCGTGTTTGAACTTTCAACCACACCCCAAGGGTAAGCAGCAGGGGCCGTTTCGTGCACAATAAATACCGCTTTGGCACCTTGGCGTGCTGCTTCTTCGTATTTGTAAGTCCACCGGCCGTAGTAGGTCATAGCGTTACCTGTAAATAACGTATCGTTTTGCGTCGCAAAGCCTGGGTCGTTTACCAATACAATAACGGTTTTACCTTCAACATTAATGTTTTTGTAATCATTCCAGTTGTATTCGGGGGCATTAATACCGTAACCCACAAATACAATGTCAGAGTTTCGTACATCAATTAGTGGCTGTAATTGCTCTGTGCGGGCGGTAAAATCGTTACCTGCTTTAAACTTTAAGTCGCCTACCTGTAATTGCATGTTTTGATTAGCCGTGACCATGGCCATTTTTACTGGCTGTAAATACTTGCCATTATAGGCCCCAGTTAAACCCATTGCTTCGTATTGCTCGCTCAAGTAACCCACTGTTTTTACTTCACCATGGGTAAGTGGACCACGACCTTGAAACTCATCAGAGGCAAGCATTTTTATATGCTGTTTAACGTTATTTAGGCTAACGCCTGGGGTATTTTCTAAAGAAGAATGCTCGCTTGCAGGCTCAGAGCAACCAAAGAGAGCGACTAGCAGGCTTAAGCTAGCGCTTTTTAAAAGAGATGATGCCATAGTTTTCTGAATAGTTTTTAAAATTGGCTTTTAATATAAAGGATGCATTAATTTGAGTCGAATATTTATCACTTTGCCTGTTCTATTTTTGAAAAATTGAAAATATTTGGTATGGGGTGTATAAATAATCGACAACAATAAATGGAGCACACACAATGAACCAATCTAAAAAAAGCGGATACCTGTTTATAGGCAGCGGTGTAGCATTTTTTGCAGCAGCTTTGCTCGCACAACAAGCGATGTTTTTTGCTTTAGCTGCATCCTTTGTAGTGTTAGGTACAATTAGTATAAAAAAAGCGGCACCCTAGGCGATTAATGTTTTAAAGCGTCGCGCTAATATTAATCTGTCCTATAGCGTAACTTAAAACGTAAAAAACCAGCAAATAGCTGGTTTTAATCATATATAGCAAGTAGCTAATTATTCATCTGCGTATTTTACGCGAATTTTGCTTTTATCAACGCTTGTTTGATTAAGAGCTTTAATAGCGCCTCTACTTTCTATGTCGTTTGGCATTTCTACAAAGGCAAAGCCTTTTGATAAACCAGTCTCTTTATCAAGCACCAAGTTACAGGTAGTTACTTTACCGTGTGCTGCAAACAACGTGCGAAGGTCTTGCTCTGTGGTAGCGCGAGACAAATTACGAACTAATAATTTCATATATAACCTAAATAAGGGGTTCGCTGTGGATTATCTCAAGTAACTTGCCTTTAACCTAATTTTATTTAGCCTTTTATTTAATTTGGGAGAAAAGAGCAAATATTTACAATGCATAAAAACATACTAAATTAAAAATAAGTTTAAATTAAGAGGGACGATTATGAAAAAAGTACTAGTTTGTATTTCTGCTTTATTGTTAACAGCTTGTAATTCCACCACAAGTTCAAATAATGATACCATTGTTTTGCTAAACGCTGAAAAAACAAATGCTATTAGTTATCATAAAACATATAAAGAGTGTCAATCTGCAAAAATTTTGCAAGACATTAGAAGTAAAGCTGAATGGGCCCGCAACTCTGTTGCAAATAGGTCATCACATGTTAGTGGTTTTAAATTAGCTACTTGTGAAGGTTAACTTATAAAAGCCGGTAGATAATCGGCTTTTTCATTTTGTACTTTCCTTGTCCAATGAAGCCATCCTTCCAAGTATACTGCTAAAATCAAGTTATCTCCTTATTAAGTTAAAACCGATTTCGTTATTCTGGTAATAAAAATCTAGTTATTAAAACAAATAATTGGTAAGTTATATTTTACTTTATTTACTTACCATTAACTTGAGTTGGTTGTTTATGTCGAAATTTGGCTTGCGTGTTTTAACTATTTCTTCTGTTTGTTTTTTAGGTGTTTTAGCTGTAGGGTGCGGTAGCTCAGGGTTAAAAAGTGAGCCTGTAAATGCATCGGTAGTCGCACAAAGCGCTGCAGTAATTAGTGGTGAAATGGCTGTAAGTATTGTAAACACTCGTGATATTACAATAACAGGAGCGTTATCTATAACCGATGCACAAGCCAGCGAAGCAGTATTTAAAGCACAAAGTAATACCACGACAGTTTATGGTTTATTTAACTTAGCTGAGGATGGGAATTGGTCATATATGCTTAATAGCGACCATGCCGCTGTGATTGCACTAAACGAAAATGAAACCTTACTTGATGAAATAACTGTCACATCGGCAGATGGTACCGAAGCGACAGTGTCTATAACTATTATAGGCGCTGCAGGCCGTGATGATTTTATAGTAACGCAAGAAACAACCCTCAATGCCGATGGCGAAAATACAGGGTTAACTGCTTATACACTAATAGAAAATGCGTTTAGTGAAGGGGCAATAGAATCGCCTGATATGTATAGCGGTAATCATCAAAGTGTTGTGCATATTATTGAAGATACTGACTCAATAGTAGGTAATCACTTTGTGTTTTTAGCACATCGTGATGAAGACCAAGATAAAGACAAAGGCGCAACCGACCGCCAGCGCAACGAAATTAAATCGTATGACAAATCACCCGCAGCGACACTTGCGTTTAAAGACGAAACAGTACAATACCATTGGAGGTTTAAAGTCTCTAGCGAACTTGAGCTAAGTAGTAAATTTAGTCATTTTTTTCAAATAAAAGCTCGAAATGACAGCAACGATAATACTAATGGCAACGACGACCAACCTATTATTACGCTCTCTGGGGCGCAAAAAAACAGTACGGGTAATCAATTGCAAGTGCGTTATAGCGCTGGCTTTGACGAAAATGGTAACAGCACGGGGCTTGATAAAAACCTTGTAGAAACTGACTGGTCACTCATTACTGATGAATGGGTTGCGGTATTTATACAAGCTACATTTAGTGAAGCGGGGCAATTTGAAATGACCCTAAGGCGTTTAAGTGACAACGAAGAGCTATTTAGCATTAGCGAGCAAAACATAGATATGTGGCGTGGCTTTAGCGATGAGGACTTTGCTCGCCCTAAATGGGGCATCTATCGCTCAATAGTCGAAACTGATAGCCTTCGCGCTGAGGAAGAGCAAGTACGGTTTGCTGATTTTGTGATTAAAAAGGGCGTTTTAGCACAGTGATATATAATTGAGTATAAAGAAAAAAGCCCTTAGCAAATTAATTGCTAAGGGCTTTTTTAATGCGTTTTAAAAAGCAATTATTTTACTTCTTTACCTGCAGCTTGTTGGTCAGCGTGATAGCTGGAACGAACAAATGGGCCAGAGGCAGCATGTGTAAAGCCAATTTCATCAGCGTATTCTTTTAATGCGTCAAATTCCGCTGGTGGCACGTAGCGTTTAACTGGCAAGTGATGCTTAGAAGGCTGTAAGTATTGGCCAACAGTAAGCATGTCTACGTTATGCGCACGTAAATCACGTAGCACTTCTTCAATTTCGCTAATTTCTTCACCTAAACCAACCATTAAGCCAGATTTGGTTTTAACTTCTGGATGCGCTTCTTTAAAGCGACGAAGTAACTCTAATGACCATTTATAATCGGCACCTGGGCGCGCAAGTTTGTATAAACGCGGCGCTGTTTCTAGGTTGTGGTTAAACACATCAGGTGGTGTCTCAATTAAAATTTCAAGAGCTCGGTCCATACGGCCACGGAAATCAGGTACTAAAATTTCAATGGTAATGGTTGGGTTGTGCTTACGAATTTCGCGAATACAATCGGCAAAGTGCTGTGCGCCGCCATCACGTAAATCATCACGGTCAACCGAGGTAATAACCACGTAGCTAAGCTTCATGTCTTTAATTGTTAGTGCAAGCTTTTCAGGCTCTGCTGCATCAGGTTTTAATGGACGACCATGGGCAACATCACAAAATGGGCAACGACGAGTACAAATAGCCCCTAAAATCATAAAGGTAGCAGTACCGTGGTTAAAACACTCAGAAAGGTTAGGGCACGAGGCCTCTTCACATACAGAGTGCAAGCCGTGCTTACGCATTGCTTGTTTAATACCGTCAATACGCTCTGTTGATTTTGGTAAGCGGATTTTAAGCCACTCTGGCTTGCGCAACATTTCAGTTTTTTCTGTTGGTAAAACTTTAACGGGGATCAACGCCATTTTTTCTGCGTCGCGTAGTTTTACACCTGGTTCCATTTTGACTGGTTTATTCATTTGTTTTCAAACCCTTCAGTATGCTTAACCTGTGTTGCATTAAGCTTCTTTATCATGTGTTTTACCAGTCCTTCACCTGCTTGTGCTAAGTTTTGAGGACCGTTTAATTCTTTCGTTTGCACCATGTTCATGCCGGCATAACCGCATGGGTTGATGCGTAAAAACGGGCTTAAGTCCATGTTAACATTTAATGCTAATCCATGAAACGAGCAACCACGACGAACACGTAATCCTAACGATGCAATTTTACTGTCGTTAACGTAAACACCTGGCGCGTCAGCTTTTGCATATGCATCAATACCGTACTCAGCGAGAGATTCAATAATGCACTCTTCAAGCCAGGTAACAAGTTCACGTACACCAATTTTTAAACGACGTAGATTAAATAATACGTACATCATTTGTTGGCCTGGGCCGTGATAAGTTACTTGGCCGCCACGATCAACTTTAATCACTTCAATGTCGCCTGGGGCAAGTAAATGCTCATCTTTACCTGCTTGGCCTTGTGTAAATACACTCTCGTGCTCTACAAGCCAAATTTCATCTGGCGAGCTGTCATCACGGGTGTCGGTATAGGCTTGCATTTTTTGCCAAATTGGCATGTAACGCTGGCGGCCTAGTTGGCGTACGATTAACGTATTTTCGTTCACAATAAGTCTCAACTATGGCTTAAAGCATGTGGCGTACGTCATCAATGCTACTGATCACGTTGTAAATTTCTTCTATATGCTTACCGCTGGTAACCGTAGCCACTAAGGTAACAGATTCATAATTGCCTTTACTGCTTGGCTTTACTTTTGGTGCGTAGTCACCAGGGGCAATAGGTTGTAATTTTGCTAAAATTTGCTCCGTTAAGTTAACGTTTGCTAAACCCATAACTTTAAACGTGAACGGACATGGGTACTCAAGGTACTCATCAAATTTAGTATTTTTAACAGGTTGAACCACGACGGTGACTCCTCATACAAAAGTGTGGACTCTATGCAAAGCACGAAGCTTAATACAGATAGGCAATTAGCAGTGTTGCATATATGGGGCGCATTCTAGCATTTTTCAAGCAAAAAAAAACGCCTCATAACAGAGGCGCTTTGTTTAACAACCCAACGATTGTCGGGTTATTTTTACGTTTACATAATTTGTAAACGTAAGTAGTCGTAAATTTTGCTAAAGAAGCTGCCTTCTTCCACTTCTTCAAGTGTAACCAGTGGGTATTGTGCAATGTCTTCGCCCTCTAGTTGTAAGAATAAGGTACCTACTTTAGTGCCTTTCGCTAAAGGTGCTTCAAGCGTATTATCTAGCTCAAAGTTAGCTTTAAGGTTTTTATGTTGACCACGTGGAATAGTAATTGGCGTATCTTCTAAAATACCTAACGATACATTTTCTTTATTACCCATCCAAATACGTTGTTCTGCAAAGCTGTCGCCGGCTTTGTAAGGTGTAATTGTTTCAAAAAAGCGAAATCCGTAGTTAAGTAACTTTTTGCTTTCTACTTTACGTGCGCGCTCGCTTGATGTGCCCATAACTACCGCTATTAAACGCATGTCGTTTTTAGTCGCAGACGTTACTAAGCTGTATCCAGCTTCGGATGTATGACCCGTTTTAATGCCATCAACATCTAGGCTTTCATCCCATAACAACGAGTTGCGGTTATATTGCTTAATGCCGTTATACGTAAACGATTTTTGCTTATAAAGTGCGTATTCATCAGGGACATCACGTATAAGTGCAGCGCCGAGCGTTGCCATATCACGTGGGGTAGTGTAATGCTCATCTGTATCTAGGCCGTGGCTATTAATAAAGTGGCTGTTGCTCATGCCTAATTTAGCAGCATGGGCATTCATTAAATCAGCAAATGCGCTTTCGCTTCCTGCAATGTGCTCGGCCATGGCTACACACGCATCATTACCTGATTGAATAATAATACCGTGGTTAAGCTCATCAACACTTATTTGCTTGCCTACTTCAATAAACATTTTTGACGATTCAGGAAAGTTTTTAGCCCAGGCTTTTTCGCTCACTGTTACCATATCGGTTGGCGCAATGTTACCGGCGTTAATTTCAGTACCAATTACATAACTGGTCATCATTTTAGTTAAGCTCGCTGGGGCTAGCTTTGTATCAGCTTCGCCTTCAGCAATAACCTTACCGGTTGTAAAGTCTACTAAAAAATAACCTTTTGCATTAATTTGAGGTGGTGCCGGAATAATTTGGGCGCTGGCTGAAAATACGGCGGCTGTGCAAACTAAGCCGCATACACCTTTGAGGATTTTATGTTTAATTGATTTCATCATACTCATTAATGGTTAAAGTTAAAAATTCGCGTTATGTCCATCTTATACCCAAACTAGCCCAAGATGCGAGCATCGTTGGTATTAAAAACTACTTAGGCAAGGTATTGATTGTCAATAATAGTCACTCCATTGTTTAAATCAATAACCTAGTCTTAAACGTTTTTAAACCAACACTAAGCACGTTTTACTAGCACCTACTCTCTGTAATGTTTTTTTAAAAGGGCCAACCATTTAAAAAGTAACACCTAGATTTAAGCCCCTGCGCAACGCTTAATTTGCACCTTGGGATGGTTTAGTTATTAGTCTTACTGAGTGTAAAGCAAGAACGCGTTTTGAAATTGGTTTTGTTTTAATTTTTTTAATACGTCTTGTGCATGTTGGGCATCTTTAATCGGGCCCAAATGCAAACGATATATGTTGTCTGCTTTTACTATATTAGTAGGCACTTGATATTGCAGGTGTAATGTAGAAGCTAATGCTTCTATATTGCTAAGCGTACTACCCGCAGCTACCTGTATATATGTTTTACGTGCAGGAATGCTGTCGAGCGTAATCGCCTCTAGCTTAACCTTGGCTGTACCGTGAGTGTAATAGCCTAATTTATAAGCTGCAGCATACGAAAGATCTATTATTCTGTCATCATGAAACGGGCCACGGTCGTTTACACGTACAATCACCGATTTATTGTTGGCAATATTAGTAACGCGTACAAAGCTTGGCAGGGGTAAGGTTTTATGCGCCGCGCTCATGGCAAACATATCGTAAATTTCTCCGTTTGAGGTATGGTAACCATGAAACTTACGGCCATACCACGAAGCGATCCCTTCTTCTGTATACCCTTTTTCATCAAGCATTGGCGTATAACGCTTGCCTAATACCTCGTAAGGGCGACTTGCACTGGCACTTTTTTTAACATCCACCACAACGGCATCTTGCATTTCAAGTGCGGTTGGCGCGCGAAGTGGTGCGGCATCGTGCTCCATATGATAACGACTATTAGAGCCGCTACTACATGCGCTTAACATAAATATTAAGGCTGAAATAAATAACAGCTGGGTAGGCTTATTCATTATTTTAAAAGCATCCTTTTATCTGTCGCAATTGACATAATAATGCCAAATCCGGCCATTAACGTCACCATAGAGGTGCCGCCATAACTAATAAGGGGTAAAGGTACACCTACAACAGGCAACAACCCCGATACCATGCCTATATTTACAAAAATATATACAAAAAATGTGAGGGTTAGGGCGCCGGCCAATAATTTGCCAAACGCATCTTGCGCGTTTACCGCAATGTATAAACCTCGACCAATAATAAATAAGTACAGGCTCAATAAAATACACACACCAAATAAGCCAAACTCTTCACTTAATACCGAAAAAATAAAGTCTGTATGGCGCTCTGGTAGAAATTCGAGTTGTGATTGCGTGCCTTGAAGCCAACCTTTGCCTTCTATACCGCCAGAGCCGATAGCTATTTTAGATTGAATAATATGATACCCCGAGCCCAGCGGATCGCTCTCTGGATCTAAAAACGTTAATACCCGCTGCTTTTGGTAGTCGTGCATACCGTAGTGCCAAAATGGCCATGCAGCCAGTGCGACAACAGAGCTTAAAAAGCCAATTAAACGCCAGCTTAAACCGGATAAAAACAACACAAATATTCCTGAGCTGGCAATCAAAATTGAGGTGCCTAAGTCGGGCTGTTCTTTGATTAATAAGGTAGGCAGCATCACTATGACAAAGCCAATAATTAGGTGTAATGGACGAGGGGGTAGTTGATTTCTGCCAATATACCAAGCAACCATCATAGGGACAGCCAGTTTCATGAGCTCTGAGGGTTGAAAACGAGTAATGCCTAAATTTAACCAACGCTGAGCACCTTTTGAGCTCACGCCAAATAGCAATACGCCGACCAACATGAGTAACCCAACACAATAAAGGGGGATCACTAAGCGTTTAAGTGTCGCGGGAGAGAACTGAGCAAGCACTATCATGCCTATAATAGCGCCACCCATACGGGTAATATGGCGGATCATCATGGCTGAATCTTGGCCGCTTGCGCTATATACGATAGTAATACTGCCAGCCATCATGAGTAATAAAGCAATCAGTAACGGTAAGTCTAGATGCATGCGCATCCATATAGAGCGCTTGTTATGAAGTACGGTCATTGCGCGGTATTCCTAGCAAGTTCTATTGGGTTAGCTGCAAAATAATAGTCCATTAGCTCACGTGCAATTGGGGCACCCACGGAGCTGCCGCCACCGGTGTTTTCAACTACAATCGAAACCACAATTTTAGGGTCGTCATACGGAGCAAAACCAATATAAATCGCGTTATCGCGTTGGCGTTCTTTTAATGACTTGGCATCGTAACGCTCACCTTGGGCAATACTCACTACTTGCGCGGTACCTGTTTTACCCGCCGGATCATAATTAGCGCCTTTAAATGCACGGTGCGCAGTACCTGTTACTTTTTTCACGGTATTGTGCATCGCATCGAGCGCAATACGCCAGTTATCAGGGTTATTAAGTACCACTGGCGGCTTTTCTTCGTTATTAATTTGCGTCACTTGGTCTTCTTTTTTAGCCACTTGCGCTAAATGTGGCGGGTGGTTTATGCCTTTATTAACCAATATATTAGTCGCGTTAGCAATTTGAATAGGGGTAGCTGTCCAGTAGCCTTGCCCAATGCCTACTGAAATCGTGTCGCCACGCCACCACGACTCTTTAAAGCGGCCTTCTTTCCACTCTTTAGAGGGCAATATGGCGGTGGTTTCTTCGTGTATGTCTATCCCCGATAAGTCACCAAAGCCAAAGCGGGCCATAAAATTACTAATTTTTGTAATGCCTAAGCGGTAAGCTGCATCGTAAAAGTAAGTGTCGCACGACTCTTCAATCGCTTTGTAAACATCTACGTGGCCATGGCCCCAGCGTTTCCAATCGCGCCATTTATGTTCAACATTGGGTATTTGAAAAAAACCAGGGTCCCACACTGAAGTACTTTCACTGACAATGTTTTCTTCAAGCGCCAGTATGGCCATATGGGGTTTTACTGTGGAAGCCGGTGCATAGCGTCCTTGAGTGGCACGGTTAATAAGGGGGCGGTCGGGGTTTAGCAGTGCTTTATAATCTTTACTGCTAATACCGTGCACAAATAAATTAGGGTCGTAACTTGGGTTTGAATAAAGTGCTAATACGCCACCGTCTTTAGCATCCATTACTACAACCGCGCCGCGCATATCTTTAAGCGCATGTTGGGCTATTTGTTGTAAACCTATATCTAAGGTAAGTACTAAATCGCTGCCAGGTTGCGGGGGGGTCATACTTAATGTACGAATAACCCGACCGCGATTATTTACTTCAACGCGTTGAGAGCCTACTTGGCCATGCAAAAGCTGCTCATAATACTTTTCTATACCAAGCTTTCCAATATCATGTGTAGCACGGTAATTAGTGGCTTGGTCTTCTTGTTCTAGTTTATTAAGCTCTTTGCGGTTTAATTTTGCCACATAGCCTAGTGCATGGGTGAGTGTATCGCCATACGGGTAAAAGCGAGCAAGGCGGGCTTCGATACTAAAACCTGGAAATTTATGCTGGTTAACCGCAAACTTGGCCACTTCAGTTTCATCTAAGCGGGCTTTTAGTACTTGCGACTTAAAACGGCGTGTATGCTTTATATCATCGATAAAGTCTTTTTTTTGCTGCTCGGTAATCGTAATTATTTTGCTAACTTGCTCGAGTGACTCAGCTAAATCGTCGACCTCTTCAGGAATAACCTCGAGGTTATAAACGGGTTTGTTTTCAGCAAGCAGTACACCGTTGCGGTCGTATATAAGGCCACGGTTCGGCGCAATAGGAATGACTTTAATACGGTTATCGTTAGAGCGGGTTTGATAGTCGGTGTGTTCTTTTACCTGAATGGTATAGAGGTTAGAGAGCAAAATTGCCACTAAGCCTAAAACAAAAATAAAACCCACAAATGCGCGCCGTGCAAATAGGTTTGCCTCAGCGGAATGGTCGCGTATTGTGGGTCTTTGCTTAATCATAACAAGGCGTTACTCGCGATGATAAGGATGGTTGTTATTTAAGCTCCAGCCTCGGTATAGGCTTTCGGCAACGATAATACGCACTAAAGGGTGCGGCAACGTTAGGTTAGATAACGACCATTTTTGCTCAGAGGCGGCAATGCACTCAGGGGCTAACCCTTCAGGGCCACCAATAAGCAAACTAACGTCGCGGCCATCGAGCTGCCATTTTTCCATATTTTTAGCAAGCTGGTGAGTATCAAGTGGTTTACCTGTTACTTCTAGAGTAACAATACGATTACCTTTTGGAATAGCGGCTAAGGTCTTTTCACCTTCGGTATGTAAAATGCGTTTAATATCGGCATTTTTACCGCGTTTACCGGCCGGAATTTCTATTAACTCAAGCGCCATATCTTTAGGAAAACGGCGTTGGTACTCTGCAAATCCGGTTTCCACCCACGCTGGCATTTTTGTGCCAACGGCAATCATTTGTATTTTCACGTAATACTTCCAAGCTCAATTAAAAAAGAGTGGCGCTTAGCCCCACAGTTTTTCTAGATCGTAATAGCTACGTGCGTGATCTTGCATCACGTGTACAACTACATCACCTAAATCTACCAGTACCCATTCGCCTTCGTCTTGACCTTCGTAACCTAAAGGTTCTTCGCCAGCGTGGCGAGCTTCTTTTGCTACGTTATCAGCAATTGATTGCACATGACGCTTAGAAGTACCCGAACACACAACCATGTAATCGGTAATGTCTGAGCTGTCACGTACGTCAAGTTGTACCACGTCGCGTGCTTTCATATCGTCAATTTTGTCTAGTGCAAAGGCAAGTAGTTGTTTCGAATCCAAGGTATTGTCTCAATTTTAAATTTAATAGCGTGCATTTTAACATGCTAGGGGGTTTTAATCATCACTTTGATAAAGCTGGTGTTGCTTAATGTAGTGACTGACAGGTTTGGGTAATAGTTCATTATTTTCATTGGTTTTTTTTAATTGCTCTCGAATAGTACTTGAGGCGGCATCAAGGGGTTCACCCGGTAAAAAATAAAGCTTACCAAAGTTGTGTGTGGCAAGTTGGTGTGGCGCTTCAGTGTAGGCGTTGCTGATATAGCTTTTAAGCGCTTTATTTGGGTTACACGTTTGCCCCGGGCGTTGGTATACAACAATATGGCAAAGCTGTGTAATGGCCTGCCATTCGTACCATTTGTCGAGGTTATTAAACGAGTCCATGCCCATTAAAAAAAGAATGGGCGTATCTGGGTGCTCTGCTCTTAGTTCTTGTAAACTCAACAATGAATACGAGGGGCCGGTGCGGTTAAGCTCTCTTAAATCAAGTGCAAAATGAGGGGAAGGGGCTATAGCGGCATTGAGCATGTTAATACGGTGCGCTGTACTTATTCCCGGCGCAGCTTTGTGCGCGGGTAGGGCACAGGGCATAAAATATAACGTAGATAAGTTAAATGTATTTACACACTGCGAGGCCATATTGAGGTGGCCTAAATGCACAGGGTCGAAGGTGCCGCCAAAAATTGCAATCATGTTAAATATCTTTAGTTAAGTGCGTGGCAAGGCATTGGAATATCAAGCGGCTGGCAAAACTTAATACAAATATGCGCAATCGCTTGGTAAGGCGCAATTAAGTTGCCTTGTTTGTAGCTTGAATCAAACAGTGCAAGCTCACTGCTTATTTGCTCAAGGGTATTAATATTTAAGCGGTTAATCGCATTTTGCACTGGGCCTTGCTGGTTTTTCCAAATGCCATTTTTTTTAAATAACTGTGCGATAGGCTCGCCATTTAAAAGCCCTTGCTGAATAGTAAGCAAACTGGTGAGCTCTTTATTTATAGCCCACAAAATACTCACCACTTCGGTGTTGTCGCTGGCCAGTTTATTAAGTACTTTAATTGCTTGCTTGGCGTGGCCATTTAATAGGGCATCACTTAAGTCAAAAATATCAAACTTGGCTTGATTTAATAGCCCTTGCATCACAAGTTGCTGGGTTATTAAGGCATTACCATGCAGTAGCGAGAGCTTTTCGAGCTCCTGAAAGCACGCTAACAAATTACCTTCGGTGGCGTTTATTAAGCTCAGTTTTGCTTCGTTTTGCATATTTAGAGAAAGGCGCGCTACTTGGTCATCTAACCAGCGTTTTAAATGGTTTCCTACAAGCGGGTAGCACGGTACAAATACACCGTGTTTATCGAGCGCTTTAAACCAGGCGCCACGTTGTACGTCTTGGCTGGCTTTAGCCCCTTTTACAATTAAAATGGTGTCGGGATTGATTAAATCGACTATTTTTTTAAAGGTATTACTACCTGGGGTGCCAGGTTTTTGTTGGTTTAAATCAAGCTCAATAATAGTGCGCGCACTAAACAAAGACATGCTTTGATATTGAGCTATAATTTCTTGCCAATCAAACCCTTGCATTAGGGTAAATTTAATTACCTCATCAAAGCCTTGGGCTTTTGCCGTGTCGCGTATTTGCTGCACACATTGCGCTTCTTGAAACGGTTCTTCACCAAACACTAAATAAAAAGGTTTTAAACCTTTATTTAATTCACTCGGTAACTGATTAGCATAACAGCGCATTATAGTTGCGACAGCTCTCTAACAATACGACGACTGGCTTGCTGACGAATTTCGCTAATAAGCAACTCAAGCTCTTTTGCTTTTGCAAGTGCATGATCGGGGTCGTCTTGGTAGTTACGATAAAGCTCAAAGCGTTTTTCAATGGCTTTCTCGCCCGGGCGTTTAACAACATAGCTTACCCCGTAGGCAAGCTCGTATTCAGCCACCTGACCATTTTGAAACAACGACAAGGTTTGGCGCTCAATGCTTTCTTTGCGCAAGTAAAGCTGGGCAACATTTTTAGCCGAAGGCGTCAGTTCTACGTTACTGGCTTTAAGCTCTTTTTTAAGGTTTAAAAATAACGATGATTTTTCATCATCACCTTTAAGTGTAAGCGTTTTAAGGTTATCAGGCAGGCTAGAGGCTTTCTTTAAATGAAAGCCACAGCTAGATAACACAAAACACATTAGTACTAAGGCTAATGTGTTTTTAAGGGTGTTAAAGCTAACCATTTAGTTAGCTACCACATTAAGTAGTTTACCCGGTACGTAAATAATTTTACGAATGGTTGCGCCATCAGTAAATTTAGTTACGTTAGACTCAGCAAACGCAAGTGCTTCTACCTGCTCTTGTGTGGCATCGGCGGCTACAGTTAGCTTAGCGCGTAGTTTGCCATTTACTTGTACGATAATTAATTTTTCATCTTCAACAAGGGCAGACTCGTCAACTTTAGGCCATGCTGCATCTAAAATGTCGCCCTCTTTACCAAGATCTTGCCATAACTGGTGCGATAAATGCGGTGTAATTGGCGCAAGCATAATAAGTAGGGCTTCTAATGCTTCGTTAGCAATAGCAACATCTTGCGTATCGTTTAACGGCGCTTTTAATAACTTATTAGAGAGCTCCATAATGGCAGCAATTGCAGTGTTAAACGTTTGACGGCGCTCAATATCATCGCTCACTTTTGCAATGGCTTTGTGTAGCTCACGACGCAGTACTTTTTGTGGGTTACTAAGCGCTGATTTATCAAGTGCTTGGTAGCCAACTGTTTTCACATCTACTGCGTATTTCCAAATACGTTTTAAGAAGCGGTGCGCGCCTTCTACGCCTGAGTCTGACCATTCAAGCGTTTGCTCTGGTGGTGCGGTAAACATCATAAATAAACGCACAGTATCTGCACCGTATTGAGCAATTACTTCTTGTGGGTCTATACCGTTGTTTTTAGACTTAGACATTTTGCTCATGCCCGATGAGAATACCGGCTCACCGTCTTCTTTGTGCCATGCTTTCGTTACGCGGCCTTTTTCGTCAGTTTCGGTATTTACATCGCTTGGCGAAATCCATACGTCACCGCCTTTGTCATCTTTACGGTAGAACGTTTCGGCAAGTACCATGCCCTGACAAAGTAAACGATCGAATGGCTCGTCTGAATTTACTAAACCAAAGTCACGTAATAACTTATGGAAAAAACGCGAGTACAATAAATGTAAAATAGCGTGCTCAATACCACCTATGTATTGGTTTACTGGTAGCCAGTAGTTAGCTGCTGCTGGGTCTAGCATGCCTTCGTCATGACGTGGGCTACAGTAACGTGCATAGTACCAAGACGACTCCATAAAGGTGTCAAAGGTATCTGTTTCATGTGTTGCTGGTACGCCATTTACCGTTGCTTTTGCCCATTCTGGGTCTGCTTTGATTGGCGAAGTAACGCCATTCATAACTACATCTTCTGGTAAACGTACTGGCAGCATTTCTTCGGTGGCGGCTAATTCGTTACCGTTTTCGTCGCTCAACATTGGGATTGGTGAGCCCCAGTAACGCTGGCGGCTAACACCCCAGTCGCGTAAGCGGAAGTTAACTTTACGCTTACCTACACCCAGTGCTTCTAGTTTGTCGGCAATAGCGTTAAATGCGCCTTCAAAATCAAGGCCATCAAATTCGCCAGAATTAACTAACACGCCTTTTTCAGTGAATGCTTCTTCTTTAAGGTTTACTTCAAGCTCAGAGCCTTCAACCGGTGCAATTACTTGTTTTATATCTAGGCCGTATGCTGTGGCAAATTCATAGTCGCGTTGGTCGTGTGCAGGTACTGCCATAACCGCGCCTGAGCCGTAATGCATTAATACAAAGTTAGCAACCCAAATTGGTACTTGCTCGCCCGTTAATGGGTGAGTCGCGTAAAAGCCGGTTGCAATACCTTTTTTCTCCATTGTGGCCATGTCTGCTTCGGCAACTTTGGTGTTTTTGCATTCTTCAACAAACATTGCAATTGCATCGCTGTTTTTAGCGGCTTCTTGCGCAATAGGGTGGCCACCGGCAACGGCTAGGTAAGTTACACCCATAAAGGTATCTGGGCGGGTAGTGTATACGCTAAATTTTTCGTTGTTGTCGGTACGTGTAAACTCAATGTCTAACCCTTCAGAGCGACCAATCCAGTTGCGCTGCATAGTTTTAACTTGCTCAGGCCAGTCTTCTAGCTTGTCTAAATCGTCTAAAAGCTCTTGTGCGTAGTCGGTAATTTTAATAAACCACTGTGGAATTTCTTTTTGTTCAACCACTGCACCAGAGCGCCATCCGCGACCATCTATTACTTGCTCGTTTGCAAGTACAGTTTGATCAACCGGATCCCAGTTAACCGTCGACATTTTTTTATACACTAGGCCTTTTTCGTACAGCTTAGTGAAAAACCATTGTTCCCACTTGTAATACTCTGGGTGACAGGTTGCAATTTCACGATCCCAGTCGTAACCAAAGCCTAATTGCTTAAGTTGGTTACGCATGTAATCAATGTTTTCGTATGTCCACTTAGCTGGCGCTGTTTTGTTTTTGATAGCGGCGTTTTCTGCAGGTAAACCAAACGCATCCCAACCCATTGGTTGCATTACGTTTTTGCCTTGCAGGCGCTGGAAACGAGAAACAACATCACCAATGGTGTAATTACGCACATGACCCATATGCAGTCGGCCACTTGGGTATGGGAACATAGAAAGACAGTAATACTTTTCTTTGCTCTCATCTTCGGTGACTTTAAATACCTGGTTTTCTTCCCAGTAACTTTGGACTTTTGACTCTATGTCTTGCGGGTTATATTGCTCTTGCATCTATGATTCCAGACTTCTTGCAAACTAATAAAAAATTGCCGATAGGATACCCCAAATAAAAGCCTAATCACAGCGTATAAGCACGGTTTTGTTAAAATCTCACTTTCAGTGCAGGTTAACCTATACTCATCTATGTTAAAGGCCAACACGCCCTTGATTTTGATGGAGTATAAAATGGCAGATTATAAAACATGGCTTAACGAGCTCACCACGTGGTTAAAAGATGTAAAAGATCACGAAGTAAAAGATGCAATGACCCGATTTGTTGAATCTGAGCAAGCACTTAAAAACCTAGGCAAAGAAAAATACGGACTCTATAAAAGTTATTTGCAGCGTGACATAGAACACGTTCAAGAAAACGAATCGCACTATAATTCGCTTGCATGGCAAGAGCTTAAAGAATCGTTATGGTATGAACTCTCGCACATAGAAGACAAAACCCAGCTTGAATGGCAGTCTCTTAGTCAAGATTTTAAGCACAATGGGGTGTACCACGCTGGCGAATGGATAGCCATGGGCACATTAGTATGTAAGAATTGCACCCATAGTTTTGATATTTATCACGCTACACAAATTACACCGTGCATTGAATGTGATGGTATTTATTTTAGCCGTAAGGCATTACAACCCTAAATATATGTATTAAGTGGCTTGTAGGCCACTTAATACGCCCAAAGCCAGCGAGTATGTTGGTACAAAAAGAAGTTAGAATGACGAAAAAACTGCTGCCATTATCTGTTTCACAGCTCGCTCCGAGCATTTCTACTAATCACGTTAGCACGTGTATGAGCAATCCATACCCAGAGCAACTTACCTTTATAGGGCAACAACGTGCCCAAAGTGCCCTCGACTTTTCATTAGGAATGGATTTACCAGGTTACAATGTGTATGTAATGGGTGAGGCCGCCCATGGCCGATTTACACTCGTAAAAGACAAGCTTAAACAACACGCAAAAGATCGCCCCACACCTAACGAGTGGTTGTATGTTAATAATTACGACGACCACCGCGAGCCAATTGCGCTATTTATGCAAGCAGGGCAAAGCAAGCAATTAAGTGACGATATCGACTCATTTTTAGATGAAGTACTCGACACCTTTCCGGCAGCTTTTGATAACCCAGCTTACCAACGCAAAAAAAAGTCAATCGAGAGCGAATTTAACGACGCTTACGACAGCGCTATTACCGCAGTAGAAGAAATGGCGCTTGAGCAAAGCGTAGCGCTAATAGAAGAGAAAAACGCCGTGGGTTTTGCGCCTTTAGTTGAAGGCAGACAGTTAAGCGATAACGAATTTGCCGCCCTAGATGAAGAGCTTCGCGATGAGTTTTTTGAAAAAATAGAAAAACTAGAAGATGCCTTAATTGAAGCGCTAATTGAGCTGCCACGCTGGAAACGCGAATCAAAAGAAAAACAGCGTAACCTTAAAAAAGCCACAGCCGAGCAAGCAACTAAGCCGCTATTAAAAGATTTAGAGCATAAATACGCTGCACATATTGGTGTTCTGCGCTACTTAAAAGACATTCGCGTAGAAATAATTGACGCAGTACTTGAATGGCTAGACGACGAAGATGAAAGCGAAGAAAGCAAAGAAGACTTTGATCGTAAAGGCATGCTTACCGACTTTTTTGCGCCTAACATTTTAGTTGAATTTAAAGAAGACGATGCCGCACCTGTGGTGTATGAGCCAAACCCAACCTTTGGCAATATATTTGGCAAAATTGAGTATTCAACATCGCAAGGCTCGCTTATAACAAGTTATCGCTCTATACAGCCAGGTGCATTGCACCGTGCAAATGGCGGTTATTTAATTATGGATGCCGAAAAAGTAATGGCTAACCCGCAAGTGTGGGATGGTTTAAAGCTGTCGCTTAAAACGCACCAAATTAAAAACGATTTACCGTACCAAGACAGCTCAGTTGGCAGCAGTTTTACACTGCGCCCGCAATTAATTCCGCTTGATGTAAAAATTATTTTATTAGGCTCGCGAGATTTGTATTACACCATAGGTGAGTACGATGAAGAATTTGCAGAGCTTTTTAGAGTACTTGCCGACTTTGATTACTATTTACCTAGTAGCGATAAACTTCAGTACCAATTTATTACTAAAGTGAGTGAGTACTGTCAGCAAACGTTAAAGTGCACAACCACAGAGGCCGCCATGGTGCGGTTACTTAAATTTAGCTACCGCCAAGCAGAGCACCATAATAAATTATCGGCGCGTTTTGCCGATGTACTTGAATTGGTAGCTGAGGCCAGCTTTTACGCCAAGCAAGATAAGCAAATACTAATTGATGCGCATCATATTGATGAAGCCATTGAAGGTAAGCAGTACCGCACCGGCCAAATAAGCGAAAACATGCTAAGCGATATAAAAGAAGGCCACACGCTTATTGCCACACAAGGCCAAGCCATTGGTAAAGTTAACGGCTTAACAGTGCTGCACATTGGCGATACGTCGTTTGGTACACCCGCACGTATTACCGCTACCGTATACGCTGGCGCCGATGGTGTAATAGATGTAGAACGCGAAGCCGAGCTAGGTAAAGCAATTCACTCAAAAGGTGTAATGCTACTTACCGGTTATTTAGGTAACAAATACGCCCAGCACTTTAGCTTAACGCTAAGTGCTAACATAGCTATAGAGCAAAGCTACGGTTATATAGATGGCGATAGCGCCTCACTTGCTGAGTTATGTGCGCTTATTTCGGCTATTACCAGTTTACCAATTAGCCAGTCTATAGCCCTTACAGGCTCTATTAACCAACACGGTGATGTGCAAGCCATTGGTGGTGTAAACGAAAAAATAGAAGGCTTTTTTAAGCTGTGTAAAATGCGCGGCTTAACAGGCGAGCAAGGCGTTATTATTCCTAAATCAAACCAAGTTAACTTAGTACTTTATGATGAAATACTTGAAGCGGTTGAGCGTGGTAAATTTAATATTTACGCAGTAGAAACGGTAGACCAAGCACTTAACTTATTAATGGATATTGATGCAGGCGATATTATTGAAGGGCAATACCCAGAGGATTCTGTCAACGGTATTGCTTTGGCACGCTTAAAAGACATAGCCGACATAGTTAATGGCGATAGCGAAGAAGATAAAGAAGCCGATGAAGATGAGGACAAACACTAAATGATCAATATAATTTTAGCGGTGATCATCGCTATATTTTGTTTTTTAATTTTTCAAAATAGTAAAAAAGCAAAGCAACAAGCTGGCATTAACGCGCAAATTGAAGCCGACTACCTTGTCGCTAACGCAAAAGTAGAGGGCGTAATAGAAACCGCTTCAAGCCTACAGTACAAAGTGCTGCACAAAGGTGAAAGCGAAAATACACCTAACCCTACTAGTAAAGTAAACGTGCATTACCATGGCACGTTAATAGATGGCACCGTATTTGACAGCTCAGTAGAGCGTAAAACGCCAATAAGCTTTGGTTTAAATCAAGTTATTAAAGGCTGGACCGAAGGCTTACAACTTATGAGCCCAGGTGATAAATACATATTTTATGTACCGCATCAACTCGCCTACGGTGAAAAGCGAGTAGGGAGCATACCCCCTGCATCACTGCTTATTTTTGAAGTAGAATTATTAGCAATAGAATCGTAAGTTTTTAGTAATAAACTACTAAAGCCTCACTTTAATAAAGTGGGGCTTTTTGCTATTGGCTAACAATAAAATTTACTCAAGGATTTTATTAATAGGTCGATACCTATAATAGTGACACACTATTTTAGGGATAAAGTAATGAATATTTCACCGTCTCCCATTTCCTATAAAGTACTTAGTAATAACTCTCAGCCTCTAAAGCAGCCAGATAAACAACTTACCGAGCAAGAGAGTGAGGAAGAACCAAACTATGTGTTATCAAAGTTTTTAGATACTAAAGCACAAAAATACAGCGAAGATAACGCAACGTTTGGCAACCAGTATAAAAACTTAGAAAAAGTATATAAACATTTCACAGGTCAAATTGTTGCATTACAAGAGCAAATTAATAAACTTAAGCAAAGCCCAGTTCAGCGAAGTTTATCAGTAAATAGTAGCGCCTATGAGCTAAATAAAAGTGATGCAAATTCAGCTTTAGATGCTGATCACCTAGGTGCAAAAAAATATAAAAATACACAACAGCAAGATCAAATAGATAGGCTTGAACTACAACTCATGGAATTAAAATCAGAGCAAGCGGCCATAAAGCAGCAAATGATTGAGCTGGTTATTAGTGAAATTAAAAGGCGTGGCGATAGCTATACAATTTAACAACTTAGGGCTTATAAGTTAGCTTTTAAACTCGATTTTGCTTACCTCAAGTTTGAATTCACCCTCTTGTTTACCTGCAATTAAAAAGCCTAGTTGTTTAATGTCATTAAAATTAATAGTTGGTTGTTGTTCAAGCACGCGGCCACGAAAAGTTAACGTAAAATCACGTTGAGTAAAGTGAATATCCATCCATTTTTAGTTGTGTTAAATGAGTGCATATAGGCTGGCCCATCAAGGTAGTCGGATGTTCTAAGTCTTAGCTGATAGGTTTTGCCATCCCCTTTAACCCGCAGCGCTATAGCGCTAGCATTTTGACCTTGGGTGTCAAGTTCGGTACGTATTGATGCGAAACCGCCGTTGTTTTCAAGCGATACATTCCCTTTAAATATTAAACTTGTAGCAGTTTGGCTCACTTGGCTATTAGATACACCGCCCATTACGGAGTCGTTTACTACATACCAATTTAAACTGGCATTCGCATTTGCCGTTAAAAATAACGCATTAAATACAAAAAGTGATGAGAGCTGTTTCATGGTTATGGCTTATTATGAGTAACGTTAAGCTGTTTATACGGCGCAACAGATTATTTGTTCACTTAGTTGTAAACTTTATGGTGTAAGCAGCATGTTATGCCCCAAAATGGGCAGTCAATACTCAAACGAGTAGAGAGGTTATTACAGTAGTTAAAATTGGCAGCTTATAGCTGCCAGTTTTGATAAGCAGTAATAGTTAAGTTTATACTTTTTTAGCTATCCACATACCGCTCAGTACGGCTGCAAAGAATAACCAATACTCCATTTTTAGTGAGGTAAGTTGTACTAAGCCCGGACCTGGGCATATTCCGCTTAATCCCCAGCCCAAGCCAAACAAAACAGAGCCAGTTATTAGCCGAGGACTAACGTTTTTAACGTCACTTAATGTAAAAGCTTCACCAAGTAGTGGTTTATCTTTTTTAGCTACCCAAAACCACGCAAGCATCATTATTCCCATAGCAACAGCCATCACAATAATTAAACTGCCATCCCATTGATTTTGAAAATTTAAAAAATTAAGTACTTTGTCGGGGTTGGTCATACCACTAATAATGAGCCCTAAACCAAACATAAACCCTAAAACAACATGAATTAATGCAGTCATTTTTACCCCACCAAGTTTGCTGTAATTATAGCCACGGCCATAAATATACATGTTGAAACCCACGAGCGGGTAGAAAAACGCGACATACCACATACGCCATGGCCGCTTGTACAGCCATTGGCGAGCGAGGTACCCATACCAACAAGTAGCCCAGCTACAACAATAAGCACAGGAGATAAGCTCAGCTCACCTTCTAATAAAGACGGCGCAAATATTCGCACCGCAATACCGGCCAATAATAGCCCTACAATAAAATATAATTTCCAGCGCGACTCAGTCGTGTGTTTGTTAAACACAGATTTAACAAGGCCAGATATGCCAGCTATTTTCCCATATAGAATAAGTAATAGTGCACACACTATTCCTATTAAAGCACCACCTATCGCTGCGGCTATTGGTGTAAACTCGGTAACCATTTAAATTCTCCAAACAACAGACATACCTCAGCCTGATTGCTCCATTTCATTGATATTTATTGATTTGGTGCAAAGTAATTAGCACCCGATACCTTTTTAGCTGGCGGTTAATATCACCGCTTTTAATTAGGCCTATTACATAGACTCAAGTGTTTTACCACGGGTTTCTGTAATGTATTTAGCCACAAAAAATATGCTAATAAGTGCCGATAACGCATAAAAGCCGTACGCACCTGCCAGGCCAATGTTAGCCAGCATAATAGGAAAGGTCATGGTAATGGCAAAGTTAGCAACCCACTGAGCGCTTGCTGCAACAGCAAGCGCTGCACCGCGAATACGGTTATTAAACATCTCGCCTAATAACACCCATACAACAGGGCCCCAACTTAAGCCAAAAAATACTACAAATAAGTTAGCCATTATAAGCGCAAGCGTACCCATGTTATCGCTAAGAGCAAGTTTGCCTGCTTCATCAAGACCTGCGCTGCCAAATATATAAGTAAGCGCGCTTAAGCTGATAAACATACCAATACTGCCTACTAATAGCAGTGGTTTACGGCCAATTTTGTCAATAAGGGCAATAGCTATAAAGGTCGATACAATATTAGTTGTACCTGCTAATACATTTATAAATAACGATTGCGACTCGTCAAACCCAGCGGCTTGCCAAAGCTCAGAGCCGTAATAAAATACCACGTTAATACCTACAAATTGCTGAAACACACTCAGCGCAACACCTGCCCATACAATCGGGTGTACTTTTTTACTGCCATCAATAAATAAATCACGAATACTCGGCTTTTTATCGCTATGTAAAGAGCTTTTAACATCGCTTATTTGCGCATCAACGTTGTCGTTCGAAATTTTACTAAATACCGTTTTTGCATCGTCCACTTTACCTTGCGCCACTAAATAACGAGGCGACTCAGGAATAAACAACACACCCACTAAAAACAGTATTGCAGGCACCAGCTCAGCCCAAAACATCCAGCGCCAAGCGGCTATATCAAGCATTAAAATATTTTGCGCGCTACCAGCAGCATCAGCAATTAAATAGTTACTTAAAAACGCAGCAAATAAACCTAATACAATAGCGAGTTGCTGTAGTGTAGCTAAACGACCACGAAGGGCAGGTGGCGCAACCTCTGCAATATAAGCTGGCGCCAATACCGATGCAGCACCAATACCTAAACCACCAAATAAGCGGTAAAAAATAAACTCGGCCGAGCTTTCGCTTATGCCTGAGCCAAACGCGCTAATAGCAAAAATAATCGCGGTGATGATCATAATTGCACGGCGGCCAAACTTATCAGCCAGCGGCCCCGCTGCAAGTGCCCCCACGGCGCACCCTAATAATACCGAGGCTACATTAAAGCCTGTAGCCACACTGCTTGAATTAAAAGCATTACCGAGTGCCGACACCGTGCCGTTAATAACGCCCGAGTCAAAACCAAATAAAAAGCCACCAATAGCAGCCACGGCAGAGATAAAAATTACGTAAAAAAGAGAGCATGTGCCCAATGTGTGCGCCGAGCTATTACTGCTCGGCGAAAGAGGTGATGTCATAATTGTGTGTCCTGATTTTTATTATTGTGTATTTTACTATATTGAGGCGTGTGGTGCTGCGTATTTTAAACGAATTTTATCGGGGCTAACTCTTTCATAATCAATATTAAAGTTGTTATTTAAAACTTCTAACAATCCTTTAATGTCACCTGTTTTAAACATGCCCGCCACTTGCACTTTTTTTAGGCGCTCATCTTCTGAGAGTTCAAAGTCTATATCTGTATAACGGCTAATTTCAGCCATAGCTTCAGCTAGTGACTCACCTCTAAAAATTAAACTACCTTTGCGCCACGATAAACTTGCAGCTACCTCTACTGGGTCTACTTTTACAGCGGCTTTAGCAATTTTACCTTTAAAGCTTAAATCAAGTTTTTCTCCCTTTGATACTGAAGTTGAGCTATTTGATAAATAGTGACCTTGTTTATTGGTTCCACTTTGGGAGAGGTTTGGTAACTGCTTAGTACGTTGCTCTGCAACAAGTACTTTGCCGTCGGTTACAATGAGCTCTATTTGTTTTTTCCCAACTTCTACATTAAATGCAGTACCAACAGCTTGAATAACTTTATCACCGGCGATTACACTTAAAGGGCGCGTTTTATCGTGAGCTACATCTATATGAATTTCGCCACGCAGTAAATTTATTACGCGAGAGTGTTGGGTATACCTCACTTGAACAAAGCTATTTGTGTTTAAGGTGATTTTACTTTGATCAGGAAGCAGTATGTCCTTACTTTCACCTACGTCGGTTTGAAAATTAAGCTTTTTAGCAACTACTGCTGATTGATTTACTGGGTAAAAAAATGAAAAGTTAAATGCTTCTTGAAAAAAGCTAAGTGCAACAGCTAATAAAATAGAAGCAGCTGTTGCACCTAACCACACAGGGAGTCGCTTTTGTTTTACCGGTGTTTGTGGGAATAGATCTGACAAACGACTGAGGTCGTCCATTTTGTCCCACAGTTGTGCTACTTCTAGTAACACCTCTACATTTTTATAAGATTGCGCTAACCATTGCTGCAGCGCATGCTCCTCGGGCTTATTCAAACCACGGTCAAGTTTAGCTAGCCACTCGCTTGCCTTATCAAGGCGCGCATCGTCGCTCGTGTTTCGCTCGTTTATATGATGAACATTACTCATGTCTACCTCCTGCATTTAACTGCGAAGAAGTACTCTTATTTCCATAAACACTATTTGTAGATTGACGCATAAACTGCGTACAACGTTTCATGCCTGTTGCTATATGTTTTTCCACGGTACTTTCACTAAGGTTTAATTGAGCAGCAATCTCTCGCTGCGAATAACCATACACTTTTTTTAATACAAACACTTTACGGCACTGCACGGGTAAAAGCCGTATGGCTTCACAAAAATTTGAAAACTCACTATCGGTTAGTGCTTTTTCATACATTTCGTCTTGCTGGTGTTCCGCTAAGATTTGCTCTAACGCTTCCATGTTGTCGATGCCATCGACTAGGCGTATATTGGCTTGCTTTTGGTAATCGAGCGCTAAATTTCGCGCCGTCTTATAAATAAAAGATTTTGGTGAAGTTATATTTTCAGTGTTTTTAATCTGACAAATTCGCACATAGGTTTCTTGCACTATATCTTCAATTTCATGTGGCGGCACTATACGTGCAACTACATTTGAGAGACTTTTGCGCGAGGCCAAATAGACCTTATAAAAAAGTGTGTTTTTCGTCATTTAGTTTGTGTCTCGTGTGTGTGTGTTTACGGCAATTATTGTTATTGTTTTGCCAATACAAACTAAGACGAATGGTAAGAAAAAATCCGCTATTAAATTTAAAAAATAAATCAGCTTTTTATTTTTTAAATTTAATGTTCACTAACCGCACAGGGTATAAAGCTTGTAATGTAAAGGCGAAGTGTACTACAGTTTTTGCCATTATAAATACCCTGCTTGGTACTTAGTATTTACGTTTAAAACTTTAACCTTTTAATTAATAAGTAAAAAAATACAATGTGGGCTGTATGTTTTTTGTAATAAAAATACAGTTAAAAGCGCAAAAAATAAAAACAATAAAGGCATAAAAAAATTTAGCATGGCTAGTCAAAAAAATAATTTATTTAAAAAAAATAAAAAATATTTATGGAGGAAAATAAAAAGTCACTCGTCTTTGTTCTGTGTATGGCCAAAAACTATACGCAAGGAGTATTTACATTTGCCTTTTTGTTTACCGCTTTATGTGCTGGTTTTTAGCTTGTTCACCACCGAGGTAAAAGCGAGCGCTGTAAACGATAAAGCAGTGTTTAATATTCCGAGACAAAGGGCCGATTTATCGCTAATAAATTTTGCCGAGCAAGCCGATATTACTTTGCTTTTTCCGCTGGATAAAATTCAGCAGTTACAAACAAATACTATTGCTGGCGAGTATTCAATAATAAACGCGTTACAGATTTTACTCGATGGCACAGGGTTGCAACCGCATGTTAGCGAAGATGGGCAAATATCTATTTTAATAGACCCAAGTTTCGAGAGAACTGACAACATGGCTAACTATAAAAAAAATGGCGTGTCGAGTGCTGTACTAGCTGTACTAAGCACAATGGCAACGCTTCCTGCAGCAGCAGAGACAGCAGCACAAGAACCAGAAATAATTGAAGTACGCGGAATTAGAGGCTCGCTTGGCCGAGCTATGGATGCCAAAAGAGAAGCGGGTGGCGTGGTCGACTCCATTTCAGCAGAAGACATTGGTAAATTTCCTGACACAAATTTAGCTGAGTCTTTACAGCGTATTACCGGGGTTTCAATAGACCGTTCAGGCGGTGAAGGGCAGCTCATTACGGTACGTGGTTTTGGCCCGCAGTTTAATACAGTCTTGGTAAACGGACGCCAAATGGCATCTGAAAATCAAAGCCGTGCGTTTAGCTTTGATACCATTGCATCCGAGCTGGTTAAAAGCTTAGATGTATTTAAAACCTCAACGGCCACTATGCAATCTGGTGGTATTGGTTCAACAGTAAATGTAAATACAGCGCGACCATTTGCAATTAGCGGTTTTAAAGTTGCGGGCAGTGTTAAAGGTATTTACGATGAAAATAGTGAAGAAACTACCCCCGAGATTTCTGGCTTAATTAGCAATACGTTTAATGATGACACACTGGGTGTGTTGTTTGCAGTTTCTCGACAGGAGCGCGAAACACGCTTAAACCAGGCCCAGGTAGACGGTTGGTTAGAAAACGTGGGCGTCCCAAACCCGCAAACTCAAAGCGGGCAAACATATACCGGTAATATTTTTTCGCCGCGTAACTACGATCATAAAGTCACTACAGAAACACGTACACGCACTAATGCAAATTTAGTTATACAGTATGCACCTTCAGATGATTTAGTAATAACAGCTGATGGGCTTTATTCTGATTTTGATGTTGAAGCAGACACCACGTCTTATGGGCATTGGTTTACGGCGCCAAACCTAGAAGGCTTTGGCGGCGCTGCAGGGCCAACTGTAGACGAAAATGGCACAGTGGTTGATTTATATCAAGAGGTAGGCCTTGCTACCGATATGCACGCTAAAAAGTTTGACCGCTTAACAAGCTCTAGCGCACTAGGCTTAAACTTTGATTGGCATGTAAAAGATAACTTAAATATGAAGTTTGATTTGAGCCATTCAAAAGCCGAGCGTGAGGCTAATAACGGCGGTGGCGATCAGTTATCGTTGATTGGCTATGCTAACCGAGTTCGATTTGAATTGGATGGCGGTATTTTACCTTATGCGAGTGAGTTTGCCTCTGCTAACCCTAACATTTATAGCGGCCAGCAAGAGCTTGACGGTGTTGCTTATAATCCTGCGGTTACACCTGATGGCGTATCAAATCATTTAGATACTGCCAACAGCCGAGCACATGTAATGCTACGTCGTGGTTGGGCTGTAGAAGATACTGTGGATCAGTTTCGTTGGGATAGCATTTGGCATAACGATGGTACTTCAGGCCTAGTTTCGGTCAAATTTGGTGCTATGTATTCAACTGAAACTAAAAACCTTGATCGTTGGGATAACGAAGGTGTTGGTATTCACTGTACTTTTTGTGGTTACCCAGATGACCCAAGTATGGATGGCTTAGCGCAATTTGTATTTGACGCAGGAGATGACTTTTTATCTGATGTAAGCGGCAGCGGTCGTATGCCAACGTCATGGCTTGCACACGATGGCGAGGCAAATTTTGCGTACCTTGAACAAATAGCTGCGGCGAATGGTCAGCCTATTAGTTTTGATGCAGTTAAACGTAATAAGTCGTTTGAGATAACTGAAGATACTTTCTCGTTTTATACAGAATTTGATTTTGAAGCTGAACTTGCAGGCATGCCTTTATACGCAACAGCCGGCTTTAGATACGAAAGCACCGATGTAGAAGTAAAAGGCACAGACGAGCCGGTGAGCGCGTTAACCATTCTAGATAAAACGGAAATGCTTGCTAACTTTGGCGCCGTAGAAAATATTTCAGCAAGTTCAGATTACGAAGCGATTTTACCTAACTTTAGTGTAAAGCTTGAAATAAGCGATGAGCTAATAGCACGTGCTGCTGTATCGCAATCAATTACACGGCCAACACTCGATAGTATGTCGCCTGTAACAGTAATTGAAACAACTCGCCAAGGCGGCAATTTAACATCAAGCTCTGGTAACCCTGCGCTTGAGCCATTTACCTCTGATAATTTAGATTTATCATTAGAGTGGTATTACGCTGATGCTAGTTATTTATCTGCGGGTTATTTTAGAAAAAATGTTGCTAACTTCATTATTAATACGACCGAAGATTTAACCTTTGAGTTGTCTGATGGCGGATTATTAACTGACCCCTCTACAGGTAACGATGTAGATAACCCTGACGCTGCTGACTCAACGGCTGTATTTACTAATACATTACCAAATAATAGCGAATCAGCGATTGTTGATGGATGGGAAATAGCCTTACAACACAGTTTTGATAGTGGGTTTGGTTTTATGGTTAATGCAACGTTTGTAGACAGCGATGCAGAGCTAGACCCTGCAGATATAACTCAAGTATTTGCATTAACAGGCTTAAGCGACTCTTATAATGTGGTTGGTTTCTATGAAAATGGCCCATTTCAAGCGCGTTTAGCCTATAACTGGCGCGATAGTTTTGTACAGTCACTAACGCAGCTAAATGGTGATGGCGTGACAATTGTGGAAGATTACGCACAACTTGATGCTAGTGGCAGCTATGACATTACCGAAAATGTATCGGTATTTTTTGAAGGTATTAACTTAACCGAAGAATACGTACACAAGCGTGGTCGTTTTTCTAACCAATTATTATTGGTTGAAGATAGCGGGCGACGTTTTGCGTTAGGTGTTCGCGGTAGTTTTTAACTTTAATTAATAAAGTGGCTTTTACATTTAGTAATGGCCACTTTTTAACTATGCCTTTTAGGTAACAAGTATGAACCAGCAAGATAAAAAAATAAAAACAGTGGTTGTCGTTGGTGGAGGTATAGCGGGCTGGCTAACAGCCGGCCGTTTAGCGGCGCACCATAAAAGTAATACCCCGGATGGTCTTAATGTTGTACTCGTTGAATCTCCTAATGTACCAATTATAGGTGTTGGCGAAGGCACTTGGCCTACCATGCGCAGTACTTTAATAGCGCTTGGCATTAGCGAAACCGACTTTATACGTGAGTGCGAAGCAAGTTTTAAGCAAGGTGCAAAATTCGCCAAATGGGTGGATGGCAGCAATGATGATTTTTATTATCACCCATTAGTTTTGCCACAGGGCTTTTCAAAAACAGATATGGCTGGCCATTGGTTAAATAACACCGCTGAGTCAGCATCTTTTTCAAATGCAGTGTGTTACCAAGAAGCTATTTGTGAACAAGGGCTTGCTCCTAAAACAATTCGCACCCCAGAATACGCAGCTATAGCCAATTATGCCTACCATTTAGACTCTGCAAAATTTGCCGTTTTTTTACAAAAGCATTGTACTCAACAGCTTGGCGTTAAACATATTTTAGCCGATGTGACGCAAGTTAATAGCACTAAAAATGGCGATATTGCAAGCGTTACCACAAAGCAACAAGGTGAAATTAGCGGTGATTTATTTGTTGATTGCACCGGCTTTTCTTCATTGTTATTAGGCGAGCATTATAAGGTTCCTTTTATGCCTTGCGATGACGTGCTATTTATTGATACCGCCTTAGCAGTGCAAGTCCCTTATGATAATGAAGATGAGAGTATTGCATCTCACACAATTTCAACAGCGCAAGAAGCGGGTTGGATATGGGATATAGGGTTACAGCATCGCCGTGGTGTAGGTTACGTGTATTCGAGTAAATATAGTAGCGAAGCTCAAGCACGAGAAAAGCTTAAAGCGTATGTAGGCGATAAAATAGAGTCGTTAACAGTTAGAAAAATTCCTATTAAAAGTGGCCATCGCTCACACTTTTGGCAAAATAACTGTGTTGCAGTTGGGCTTTCGGCTGGCTTTTTAGAGCCATTAGAAGCTTCTGCATTGGTATTAGTAGAAATGTCAGCACAGATGATCAGCGAACAGCTCCCCCAGACCCGAGATATTATGGATATTACCGCCAAACGCTTTAACGAGACGTTTATCTATAGGTGGGAAAAAATAATCGACTTTTTAAAACTGCATTATATTTTGTCAGACCGTGACGATAACGCATTTTGGCGCGACAACAGAGACCCAAAAACGATTCCTCAAAGCTTACAAGATCTAATGAAGTTATGGCAATACCGCGCTCCTGCTGATCACGACTTTACAAGTAATAATGAGGTGTTTCCAGCGGCGAGTTATCAATATGTTTTATACGGTATGGGCTTTAAAAGTGATTACAGCACAACTGCCTATATGCTTAAAGACACTGTTTTCGCTAAAAGTCAGTTTGATAAAAATAAGAGCATGATAAACCAAGCAGTCACAAACTTACCTAGTAACCGAGAGCTGCTTAATAAAATTAAGCACCATGGTTTTAGTGCTATTTAGCTTAAAAATTTACGCATAAAAACAATAAAGAGACACGAATGGAAAATTTAGTCGCATTAGAGCAAAGTGCTCATCAGCATATAAAAATAGACACACAAAAAGCACAATCACACGCTAAAAACCTTAATATGATCCCCGTTGTTATGGCAGAGCTTAGCCAAATTGCAGTTCAGCAGCCTATAGTTTTTGCAAAAAACTCAGAAACAGGCGAGTTTACACTCAATGCTTTATTAGGCTTTGAGCAACATGAGAACTTGTTTTATCAGCAATCGCAGTGGCAGGGCGTATATTTGCCGCTTCAGTTACAGCGTCAGCCATTTTTTGTTGGTGATACTCATGCGCAGCAAACGCAATACCCTGTGTGTATTAATTTGAATAGCCCTGCAGTAGTTGATAACTCTGCGCAAAGAGAAAATAATTTAGAACCAATTTATACCCAAAGCGCTGAAGAAAGTGGCTATTTAAAACAAATAAAGCAGTGTTTAGGGCATTTATTACAAGGCGAAATAGATAATAAAAAGCTAATTGATACCTTGTTAAAATATGAACTACTACAGCGATTATCGCTTGAAGTAACGTTTGAAAATAACAAAAAAACAAAGTTAAACGGCCTATACACTATTAATCAAGAAAAACTCGCACAACTTAATAGTGAGCAAATTACGCTTTTACATCAAAGTGCTTTATTACCTGCTATTTATACAATAATAACCTCACTTGGCCAGGTATACCCATTAATAGAGCGTAAAAATGCGGTGCTTAATTTAGCCAATGATTGATTTTACACTTAACAAAAATATGGTGTTACACATACACACTGTAGGGGAAGAAAAAACCCCAATTATTGTTATTGATGATTTTGTAAATAATGTAGATGCACTTATTAATTTTGCTGTATTTTCTCAAAATGCGAGGGAAACATTTTGCACACAAGAAAGTGACTTTTACCCGGGAGTAAGAAAAGCAGCACCGCTTAGTTATATAGAGCAGTTAAAAGCACTGGCGCCAATTATTAATTCACACTTTGATATGGCAGATAAAAGCGAGTTTGATGTAATACTTTCTGCCTTTTCAATTGCATGTACTGAGCCTGATGAACTCAGGCCAATACAGATGATTCCTCATTTTGACACACCCAATATGAACCAACTCGCTATGGTGCATTTTTTATGTGATGAAACACATGGGGGTACTTCTTTTTATAAACATAAAGCCCTAGGGTATGAACGCATAACAAAAGAGCGACTCATGCCTTATAGGCAAGCTATAAAGCAACAAGCCTTGGCGCAAAAGCTTCATAAAAACCCACATTACATAAATGGCAGCACAGTTTTGTTTGAGCAAATTTCCAGTGTAGAGGCAAAGCTAAATCGAGTTGTTATATATCCAAGCAACTTATTGCATTCCGGTAATATAAATGCGGCTAACGGTTATGCCTGCGATCCAATTAATGGGCGTTTAACTATAAGTAGTTTTGCTGTTTTACGTTAGTTTTTTTAACCGCTAAAGTTATTAGCACGCGCAATTTATAGCGCAGTTGAGCTTATTCAATTAAAGTGACTACTTAGTTTTTTGAGTATTAATTTTTTTGGAGGCTAGATGGATGCTAGAGCTTGTTGCTACTGAAGACTTAAAGGCTGCCGCACACTTTACGTTTAACAATATGAAACCCTATTACGAAATGTATGCGGTAGATTGGGATGTAGAAGACGTTTATCAAGCAACCAAAAGCCTCAAAAATTTTGATATTTTGTGTAAGGGTGAACACATAGGTGTTGTGCGTTTATCGTATGAAGAAGGGCGTTGCCAACTTCGCGACATTCAAATTGCAGCTACTTATCAAAACAAAGGTTATGGTGCTCATGTTATTGCAAAAGTAGTTGATATGGCTCGTCAACAAAGTGTCAAATTCATAGACCTCAAAGTATTTCAGCGTAGCCCTGCATTTAAATTATATAGCCGCATCGGGTTTGCAGTCGATAGAAAAGACGATCGTTTTTATTACATGAGTTTGCAAGTCTAATAGCAACTGTATTACCAATCCTTAAAACAGATCACTTAATTAAGCGGATTGGTATCAAAGAGGCGCAAAGCACTTAGTTTTCGCGATTCTTTAGCTAACTTTAGTAAAGTGCGATTACCCTATGCTGGCATTAGTTTTAAGGAGAGTGAGGTGTACTTAATTGCCGTCATCGACAATTTGCTATGTGGTCTGCCAAAAATTTAAAGCACATTTAGGCCTGCAGTTTTGGCTTTTTTCTATTTTGGGGCTTTTTGATTTACATAATAACGATTAGTTACCGTCAATAAGTGGCAAAGTTTATTAAAGGTAACTAACCATTAGCGTTAACATATTCCCCAGTTTTCCCTCACACCTCAAAGTGATTAAAGTAATCTTTTTGCAATTCTATAGTGAGTGCTTTAGGGCGGATACCTTGTACTAGGTTGTATACCTCTTCTTTTGTGTAACCTGCCGAATTTAAAATAAGTGCAGCCATCAACCCTGTGCGACCAGTGCCGCCTTTACAATGTATGGCAATGGTTTGTTTGTGTTGTATGGCTTGTAATATGTCGGTTTTGTGGGTGTTCCAGCTTGATGTAAAAGGCTGTTTTGGTGCTTCGTCGTCATTTATAGGTAAATGAAACCATGTTATACCGTGCTTTTTGCACTCACTATTAATGCTTTCTACGTTGTTTTTTTCAAGCTCCTTTTGCGGCATAAGCGATAGCAGCATGTGAGTGCCAGCCGCCTTTAATGTAGCAATTGAATCCGCTAGGTTTTGTGTTTTTGTACTGGGGCCTGCTTATCTTTCGAGGTTAATTTTGCAGCAGTATGTTTGGTATTTAGGCAAGGCAGAGCTTATGTAGTGTGGTTGTTCCCCATTAATAGGCGATAACGCAGTATAAATGGCAAACATGCGCTGCCCGAAGGGTTCTGCCTAGGGGGATTGACTCTTTGTTGCCAACATGGATGTTGGTAAGGGGCGTGAGCAGGACGCGGAAGCATTGCTCGGCTTTTACTTATTCTTACATGGATGTAAGTCATTAGAATAACGCAGGAGCAGTTATCGAGCCCACTAGGTTACAAGCCTCGCGCCGCGATTAAATCCCCCCTAGATTGAACAAATTTAATCCTGAAAGGTCAGCAGGCCCTGAGCAAGGCGTAAAAATAATATTTGCGCCGTTATTGAGTGATAAAACATCGTACGGGTGCGCGCTCATGGTAAGTCCTTTATTTTTAATAAATTTACTTTTATAAGCCCACTATAGCGTGTTTTAGTTACAAGTTTAAGATTGAATAATAAGCATAAATGCTAGATACTGTTTTTATATACAGTTGTGGCGATGTTATGAAAAAAGAATTACCAGCAAAATACTATTTAGCGCATTTTAGAGAGCTTATTGAGTTTGTAACAAGTAAATGTATGCATTTACTTGAGCCCAAGCACAGCCAATTTATTAGTAAAATTAACCAACTAGATGAGCAAAGCCAATGCATGTTGGCGCGTGTGTATTCGCGCAAGCCTTATTTAGTGCAGGCGCAATCGCTTAATTACGAAGAAATAACCTCGCCGCATCAGGCTATTTATACCCTAAAAACAGCGGGCATTTTATATGAACCAAACGCGCAGCATAACACGCTTCTTATAGCGCATTTAACCAAGCCCATGCTGGTGGAGTTACTAAGTAATTACAGTGAGCAAGTAAGCTTTAAAAAAAGCGCAGCTAAAGGGGAGTTAGTTAGTATAGCGTGCCAATTTTTTAGTGAGCGCGCAGATGATCTTACCCCTTTATATAGCCAGTATGTCATTAATAACCGTAAAGATTATTACGAGTATTTTGAGTTTTTATTTGCAGGGCGCTTGAGTAGTGGCGATGTAAACCATCAAAACCGCTTTGTTATGCGCGATTTAGGGTTAACCGCTACCCGCGAAGGGCACAGCGAGAGCTTGTCGCGCTTTAATACACTCGCTGAGGCGCAATCTAATTATGTTTTAAACCGTTACCGTTTAGCGTTTAAAAACATTGGCAAAACAGCCGGTAATACAGAAGCTGAAACCTTGGATAACAAAACACCTTACACCGAGCTTGCGCATTTAGTTTTAGCGCAACCGGCAAACGGTGCACAAGCGCACGATATTAAAAACAAGCTGCTGGTTAGGCTGTATAAACAACTTAAAAATACCGATAGCGAACTTGCCTTTAGCCTACTAGAAGGCTGCACCGATTACGCCGAAGCCCAAGAAATTCAAATAAGAGAGCAATACCGCTTAGGTAATAAAGAGTGGGTAAAAGCGCAACTAGAGCAAATAATAGAAAACCCGCTCAGCGACGATTTACTGTACTTTGCTGATGACTTTTTAATGCGTAAATTTAATAAACAAATGCGTTCGCGCTTAAGCACTATGCTAGCCGATACCCAATGTGTGCTGGAAATTGACGAAATTTACCGAGGCGATGTAGAGCAAGGCGTAAATGAGCATTACACCGCAAAAGGGTTAACGGTTTTTAATACCGAAAACACCTTATGGCAAAGCTTATTTGGTTTAGTATTTTGGCACGAGTTATTTATAGAGTCGCCATACCCGCCGTGTAATGAATTTGATATTTACCCGCAAGTTTTGCAGCTTGGTAATTTTTATGAAGCACAAAGTACGCAAATTAACGCACGTTTAAAAAGTTGTAGCACTAATCAGGCGCTGCTTAATTTGGTATGTAAACATGCCGCGCAATACTTTGAGCAGCCCAATGGCTTATTTAGATGGCGCAGCAATTTATTAGAGCCACTAGAGGCACTTATTTTAAACAGCCCGCTTGAGGCGTTAATTGCGCACTTAACGGCCATGAGCAAACAGTATTTGCAGCTAAAAGATGGCTACCCCGATTTAATGGTTATTAATAATGGCCAAGTACATTTTGAAGAGGTAAAAGCCCCAGGCGATAAGCTTAGGCGCAACCAACTTATCACTATTGATAATTTAAAAAATGTAGGCTTTACGGTACATATTGCCGCAGTTAAATGGTTTGTAGACCCAAACCGTATTTACAGCGTGGTTGATATAGAAACCACCGGCAGCTTAAAAGGCGGTAACCGCATTACCGAAATTGGCATAGTTAAAGTACAGCACGGTAAAGTAATAGATACCTGGACGACACTTATTAATCCGCAGCGCCATATCCCAAGCTTTATTACTAAACTAACCGGCATAAGCGATGGCATGGTTTACAACGCACCTGTATTTGCAGAAATTGCACAGCCACTACTAGATAAACTCGCAGGCAGTATTTTTGTAGCCCATAACGTAAACTTTGATTACGGCTTTATTAAAAAAGAGTGCGAGGTTGCAGGGCACTTTTTTAAAATGCCAAAAATGTGCACCGTGGTTGAATCGCGCAAAGCATTTAAAGGGTTAAAGTCGTATTCGCTAGGTAACCTTAGCGCGCATTTTAATTTGAATTTAACCAGCCATCACCGCGCATTGGCCGATGCTACCGCCACTGCCGAGCTGTTATTGCTGATCCAAAACAGTGAAACGCACACGCAGTAAACGAGTAACTTATATTTAAGAATATGAAAACTAAGTAATTAATTAACGTTACTACAAATTTTTATTTGTTTTTGGAATAAAGGTTTTTTGTAAATCGTCTTCTTTATGTCAATCCGACAAACTAGAGGACAAAACAATGACTAAATTAAATAAAATTGTAAGCGTAATGATGTTAAGCGGTGTGTGTACTTTTACAGGTGCAGTGCACGCCGCTGATATTGAAATATCTCAGTCAACGTCGGCGCAGCAACAATCATCTTCATCTATTGTGCTTTCACAAAACGGTTTAACAGCCAGTGGTAGCAACGAGTCAAACGTATCTAACGATACACAGGTAACGGCTGATGACTCGCAAAACACAGATTCAACGGCGAATAACACGCAAACTCCAACGCAAGAAAGCAGCGAGGCCGTAGAGCCTGCAAATTCATTAGTTGCATCTGTAAGCGGATCTTTAAATAACTCATTGAACGCATCGGCTTCGTCTTTAAATGCCACAGGCAATACCACAGCCAATACAGCGCTTGATGCAACAGCGCAGTTAACCTCATCGGCGGGTAATTTAACCACTGCTGTAAGCCAGTCGTCATTACTTTCTGTTACCTCTGAACAAGCTGCACAGGAAGGCACTACCGATACACCAACCGATGCCTCGTTACTTTCAAATGTGAGCAGCGCTAGTGATTCAGTAACACAAGCTGATGCAATAAATGCGCTTAATGCGGGTGAGCTTACAAACCAGTTAGCAATTACTAATACGGCTGCAAACTCAGTGAGTTCTGCACTGCAAGTGGGTGATGCAATTAATACCAGTAATGAAGTAGTAAGCAGTGTTCAGCAATCTTTAATTGCCAGTGTGCAAGACAGTACGGTTAGTAGTTTACAAAGCACGGTACAACAAAGTGTTAGCGGGCAGGTGAGTGCAGCGGTCACTGATCAAATTAGTAACGATGTAGCACTTAGCACCGCAAGTGAAGTAGTTACCAACATTACTAACGATTTAGACCTAGGCCTTTAATACGGCCTAAGTGTGTTTGCACAAATGCCGAATAGGGAAACCTATTCGGTCTGTTGGAGAATAAATATGAAAGCAGTTATAACCGCCACTTTGTGTGTTTTTAGTGCCCAAGCGGTGCTTGCACAAACTAACCACGTTAAAACACTTGAGCAAACTAAACCGTTTAAAAGCAGCCTTGAGGTAAATGCAGATGCAGAAGTTGGGGTATTAAGTAACTCGGCGCTCTCTGTTCAGGAGCTTGACGATATTTCGTCGCAAAGCGACAGCGGCATAAAAACCGCAGCCGGTGTTAATGCAAAATGGCAATTAACCAAAGGCGCTAAATTAACTTCAAGCTATAAGTTTGAACAACAAGACTACGATGAGTTTGATCAATACGATTTAGGCCTGCATCAATATGGTTTAGATGGCAGCTATAGCTTTAATAACCATGAGCTAGGAGTTCGTTACGATGGTGCAAAAGCAAATGTAGATGGCGAACCATTTTTACACTTCAACCAAGCCAGTGCTTATTATGGTCATTTTTTAAACCCGTATACGTATTTGCGTATGAGCATAAAAACCAAAGCTAAACGTTTTGCTACTGCAAAAGCACGTAATGCCGAAGGCGTAGGCGGCGATGTGGCGCTTTATCATTTTATAAATAATGGCCAAACCATGTTAATGGCAGCGCTAAGTGCCGATAAAGAAAACGCCGACGACAACCAATACGACTTTAACGGCTACGGTTTTACTACTAAAGTTACGCACAAATTTACGGCCTTTAATGTGGCTAACAAAGTGGGGGCTGGCTGGCGGTATCAAAATAAAGATTACGATGAGCAAACAACGGATGATTTTTTTGAGCAAATACCGTCGCGAGATGAGCACCGAAATGTAGTTAATGCGTTTTATAACGTAGCGGTATTTGAGCACGTAACACTCATAGCCGAGGCTGAATATGGCGATTATCAATCAAAGCTTAGTAGCAATACCTATACGCAATCGGTTTTATCGGCGTCAGTTAAAGTGCACTTTTAGGTGGGTAAATGGCGCCATAACCAAAGGTGGTGTCTTTGCCTTGCTCGCCTAAATCTTTGGCAAGCGATGTAAGCTCGTTAAGTGCTTTGGTTTTATTATTACCATGTTTTAACAATAAACAACTTAACGCCGCGCTTACATGCGGCGCCGCCATTGACGTACCCGACTCCCTTCCAAATTTTCCATTGCCTTGGCTTGTAACAACATTTACACCAAGGGCTGCAAAGTCTATGTAATCGCCTTTATTTGACCATCTATAAATTTGGTTTTTTGAATCAATAGCACTTACCGCTATCACGCTTTTATACGCGCCTGGGTATAACGGCTGTGATGCTGGCCCTTGGTTACCTGCAGCAGCTACAATTAACACGTTTTGCTTTATTGCAGCAGTAATACTTGCTTCTAAAATTGCGTTATTGGGCCCCGTTAGGCTCATATTTATTACGGGTATTTTATTACTAACTAGCCAGTTAAGTGCTTCTACTATGGCAAATAATGTAGCCCCTTGTGCATAGTCAGATTGCCTATAAAACACCTCGGCGCTGTAAAGCTTGGCACTGCCTAAAAGCGGGCTAAGTTTTGCGCCTTTACCTGTAATTAAGCCCGCTATGGCGGTGCCGTGTAAATTTGGCGAGCTTAACCCTTGTGGTAAAAAGCTTTGCGTAGTGATATTTGCACTTTCAAAAGCACTGTGTTTGGTATTAATGGCGCTGTCGATCATGCCAATTTTCACGCTTTGTGTGCAGTAAGGCGCAATAGGCTTATTTTGCGTTACTTTTAAGGTAGGCTCGCCTGTTTGTGCTTGGTAAATGTGGTTTCGGTCAAGTATTGCAGACTCATCTAGGTTAAGTGCTTTTAATAACTCACTTTTAGAATTAACACCTTGGGGGGCGTTAAATCGCACTAAGCTCATATTAAGTGCGTTGTAATTTTTTACCGATACGATGGTTATATTTTGCTGTTTTAGGGTATTAAGTTGTTGGCTATTTGTCATTAATAACCATTGGCGCTCTATTGCTCTAAAGCCGTTTTCTAGCTCTACTTCAACAAATGCGGTGTTTTGGCTATTTATATTAATGTTAAGCACATTAGGTAAGCTGCTAATAGGCTCACTTATCTGCGCTTTTAGTTCATCAATCGAAACTTGTGGTACAGGCACTGGAAGCGGCAGGTGCTGTGCTCGCTCTATAGTTTGCTCAATACGCTGCTCTATAGGGTTTAGCTGCCCAAGCACCTGATCGACTCTCACTATATTGGCAGAGCTCGTTGCGCTAAATATGCAAAGCGAAGTGGCTATTATGTGTTTAACGCGCGTGTTTTTAATATTCATAGTGGGTTACTTCTATTAAATTTATCATGCTGCTTAGTTAACGTTTAACACATAGAAATATTTCATTATTCAAATTATTTTGATTATTTGGGAATAAATGTTTTTTTGAATCGTCTTCTTTATAAAAGGGGTAAAAATCAATGAACGAAACTCTAAAAACCTTATTGCCCATGCTTAGGCGCTTTGCCTATTCGCTAACGGGTAGTAAAGCAGATGCAGACGATGTAGTGCAAATAACAATTGAAAAACTATTAGTAAAAGGCATTCCAGATGACGTTGAGCCAGCTAAATGGGCGTTTAAAATTTGCCGTAATGTGTGGATAGACGAATACCGCTCACGCAAAGTAAGGCAAAATACGGCTCAGGCCGATATATTACCAGAGCCAATTACAAGTAATGAGCACCAAACACTCGAAAACAAACAAATGCTTAAAAGTGTAAATACAGCACTTGGGCAATTACCCGAAGAGCAACGCGCCATAGTATCGCTGGTGGCAGTGCAGGGCATGGCTTACAAAGAAGTCGCACATACACTCGATATACCTATAGGCAGTGTAATGAGTAAATTATCGCGCGCACGCAGTACACTTTATAATTTAATAAAACCCGACTTTAAAAAGGAGCAAGTATGAACATTAACGACGAAACACTTAGCGCCTTTTTAGACTCAGAACTCAGCGAGCACGAAATGGAGCAAGTGCGCAAAGCCCTAGAAACCGATGATGAACTAGTAATGCGACTTGCAGAGCTAAGCGAAGTAGACATGCTCGTAAAAGAGCACGCTACAAGTATTGATGACGCCCCCCTTAGTGACTCATTAGCTAAAACGGTTGCCAAGCTTGATACAGCAACGACAAAAAACACGTTAAATAGCAATGTAGTAACGTTAACGCCTTGGCAAAAGGTTAAGCAGTCGGCTAATAAAAGCTTAGCAATAGCTGCAAGCGTTGCCGTGGTATTTGGGATAGCAATGACGAGTTATTTACAACCCAATGAGTCGCAAAATTTAGTAGCCAGTAACATAGCTTCAGCCCTTAATACACAGCTAAGTAGTGGTAAATATGAGCAAAGTGATGGCTCAGTATTTAGCGCGCAGCTTAGTTTTAAAAATCAGCAAGGTGAGCTTTGTAGGCAGTATGCACTAAGCTCAAACAATACAACGCAAACAAGCATTGCTTGTAAAACGCAAAGCGGTTGGCAAATTAAAGCGCAAACAGCCGCGCAGCAAAGTAATAATGGCGCGCAATATCAAACAGCGTCTAACAACAGTGAGTTAGATGCTGTTATAGACAGCATGATCAGCGGCGCACCACTAGATAGAGCGCAAGAGCAGCAAGCAATTAGCGCAAAGTGGCAGTTAAACCAATAAGAATGTGTATAAAACGAGGTGAATAATGAAAACATCTATTTTAATTATCAGTATTTTACTTATGGCGGGTTGCGCATCAAAACCCGACTACCGCCCAGCTAATAATGGCTCACAAGGTTATAGCGAGCAAAAAATTAGTGACGATCAATACCGCGTCGAGTTTAAAAGTGTGTCAAACAACGTAGCCGATGCCGGTGACTATGCATTATTGCGCGCGGCTGAGCTTACCCAAACACAAGGCTACGACTGGTTTGTTGTAACAAATAAAGAAACCTTTGTTGAGTCTAAATCACAAGCGCCTGCCTCATCTATCAGTGCATCACACAGCCAGCAATATGAGCGAAACTGTGGTTTATTAACCTGCGAAACACGTGTACGCCCGAGCAATAGCGTAGGCGTACAAGTGAGCAACAATGATAAACGCAAAGAAGTACACACCCTGATTGACATTAAAATGGGCAAAGGCATTAAACCCAGCGACAACAGCTATAGCGCTCATGACTTAATTGAAAATTTAAGCAAAAAGGCTCAAAAGTAAGCGTTTGGTAAAAGTTCTTGATATAAGCACTTAGCTTGTTTTAGCTAAGTGCTTTTTTCGTGGTAAAAAACCAGTAACCAGCATAGTGCCCACAATAACAAATAATGCGCCGAGTAACGTATTTGGCCCTATTTGCTCATCTAAAATTACATGCCCCCAAAAAATGCCAAATAGCGGAATTAAAAACGTGACAGTGAGTGCTGAAGTTGGGCCAATATCGTCAATAAGTTTAAAAAATAAAATATAAGCAAGTGCGGTACACACCACGCCAAGGGCTAACACGCCAAGCATAACGTCGGTACTAGGTACTTCGCGAATAGGCATAAAAAGTATAAGGGGTAGTACTATAAAACTGGCTGCCCACATAGAGCCGTGTGCGTTATCGAACGGTGCAAGCTTAGGGGCATTTTTTGTATAATGTGATGCAATGGCATAACACAGTGAGGCGCTTAGCGCTGCTGCAATCGCAATAAGTGAATGAGTATTTAATACAAGATGATTTTGCCCAACTAAAATTGCCACGCCTATTAAACCAAGCATCAAACCTAAAACCATACTTTTAGTCGGTTTGGTTTTGCTCCAAATTATACCCACCACCGCGCCCCATATGGGCGCTGTAGAATTTAAAATCGATAAAGTAGAGGCGCTAATAGTTTGCGCTGCGTATGCAAAAAGTAAAAAGGGAAGGGCAGAATTAAGCGCACCAATTATAAAAAAGTGCTTGGTGTGCTTAGTAAACGCCAAGTGGCGTTTTAAATACAGCGCCACTATAAAAAGGGTGAGTGCGGCAAAGCCAACTCTAAACTCTATTAACACCGCAGGGCCTAAGCTGTTTGCTGCCATTCGCATAAATAAAAATGACGCGCCCCAAATTGCAGCCAGAAAAAATAACCGAAGTAAACTTGCTAAGCTCATGATAGTATTTTAATTATACAAATTAATTTATAGAGTAACAGGCTTTGCAATAACTGTAAGCCAGATTCGGTACTCGCATATAAAAATAATAAAAAAGGAATAGTCATGAGCCGATATTTACTGATCACAGCAATAATGGGAGTGGGTTTATTAAGTGGTTGTGGGTCTACGCCTATTAATTTATACGATGACACAACAATGAAAAAACATGAGTACAACGGCATAAAAGCGTATAAAAAAGGAGATTTTAAACAAGCTTTTATGTACCTAAAAGACCCTGCAGCGCTTGGTTATAAAAGTGCGCAATACACATTGTCGTTTATGTTTTTAAAAGGGCAGTACTTAACACAATCCACTAACATGGGCATGGGCTGGCTAGGGGTTGCAAAAGAGGCTGGAGTTGAAAGTTGGCAGGCGCAATATAATACGTTTTATAACGCGGCTACTTCGGCGCAACAGCAACAAATAGACGAAACCGTTGCGTTGTACATAAGCCAGTATGGTAGTAAAGCACAAAAAATGACGTGCCGTCGCTCAACAACCCCAAGACGCACGTTTGGCGAAATTAAAATAGACTGTAACAAACACGAGGGCACTGTGACTAAATACGAGGTGCAAACAAAAGAGTAATGCTAAGCGGTAGCTTGTTTTTGCTCAAAGTCACTTTTTACAATTTCGAGTGCTTTTAACACATCCTCTGGAGCAACCTCGTGCTGCTCCAACAGCATAATTAAATCTACCGCAAGTTTTACATGTGTAGGGGCGTTATCAAGTGGGCTGGTCATTTAAGTCTTTCTTTTTTGAAATTTGAGTAATGGCTACATCAATAGCGGTTTGTACGCGCTCTTCCATGTGAATACGTTCACTTTGCGGTAAATAAAATGCCATATCTACATCGTAGCGAATATAGCGAGGGGGAAGTTGATTGAGCACCGTACAACAAAAATCGGCCATTACATCTTCACTGTAAACTTTATCTAGTTTACGTTTAATGATTTCTTCAACCACAATTTTTTCGTAAAAGTTATGTATGTCGTCGTGCAGTCGCATCGTGCTAGCGCCTTTTATGGGGTCCGTTTATTTGAGTGTATACTAAGCACTAAAATAAATCGATAGCCGCTTTAAATAGTTGTTTATGCACATTAATTAACGCATTTAAATTACGCTGATAACCGCCACCTAAAGCGCACATAAGTGGGATCTTATGGGCTTTGCAGTAGTTAACAATAAAATGATCGCGCGCATAAACCCCTTCAAGCGATACGTTAAATAACCCTAGCTCGTCTTTTTCGTAAATATCAGCCCCTGCGTTATATAAAATAATATCGGGGTTATGAATACGCACGCAAAGTTCGAGGGCTTGTTTTAGCGTTGTTAAGTACTCGGTATCTGATGTGTTGGCAGGTAGGGCGAAGTCGTAATCGGAGTGTTGCTTTAAGCGCGGAAAATTTTGCTCGCAATGAATAGAGCAGGTAACTATAGCGTTATTATGTTGCGTAATTTGTGCTGTGCCATCGCCTTGGTGTACATCACAATCAAATATTAATACGGTATCGGCTTGGTTTGTATTGATTAAATGCGCGCCAGCCACAGCCAAATCGTTAAAAATACAAAAGCCACTGCCGTAATCGCTATATGCATGATGATAGCCTCCACTTAAATTAGCGCAAAAACCATGTTTTAGTGCGTATTCGCTGCCTTGAATACTTGCCCCAACCGAAAGTAGCGTACGCTCTACTAATTCGCGTGAATACGGGAAACCCATTTTTTTAATTGCTTTATTAGTGAGCGAGGCGTTTAAAAAATCATTTATGTAGTCTTGGCTATGGCACAGTGCAAGCTGCTTGGGCGTTGCTTTAGTTGGTGTATTAAACTGTGTAGCCCCAAAGCCTAAGCGTTCTATTTCAGCTTTTAGCATTTGGTATTTTTGAATAGGAAAACGGTGGCGCTCAGGAAGCGTTAAAGCACTGTAAAGCGGGTGGTAAAAAAGCTGCATTAGCGTAATTGTTGTTTTTCGACTTGTTGAATTTTATCTTCGGTGGCCGAAATTGCTTTACGGCAACGGCCTAAGCGCGCATGCGTGGTTAAAATTTCCATATTAAGTTTTTGTGCTTGCGCTGGGGTAGCTTTTTCCATTTGTAGTTTGCGCTCTTCAATCATTAACACTAAGCGTCGTTCAAACTCATGGTTTTGCTTAAGCTCGTCGTATAGCTCGTGCGACGATTGCATTATTTTTTTTACGGCGTGCTTATAAACCGTATTTTTTGGCCTAGGTTTGTACTGATTTTTGTTTTCTTTTGCCCAAATAGGGGTTGATTTAATAACATTAAATACTGCGTGTACTTGATTACCTATGCGCTCGAGTGCATAAGCATAAGCATGGCGGTGCTCACTGGGTGGTAAGCCGGTAATTTCGTCTTCAATTTCTATTACGTAGTCAGTTAGGTTCATGCTTTTAGTACTAAATACGCCGCGGTCAAATAAACTAGGCTGCGCCTGCATATAGCGGTTTTTAGAAAACAACTTTGCACTATCAAATTGCTCAGCTTGTTGTTTGAGCGTAGCAACTTGTTGGCGTAATTTATCCAGCGCGTGTGTTTGCATTTATAAATAAGCCTCGTAAATTAGTTTTAATGCTAGCAGTATAACCATAGTGTTAAAAACGGGACGAATAAACTTACCACCAAAGCGAATTGCTGAGTGAGCGCCAATCCAAGCACCTAACATAATAAAAAAGCCCATGATTAGGCCTAATAAAAAGTTAACATGACCAAGTGCCACAAAGGTAATAAGTGATATAAAATTAGATACAAAGTTCATCGAACGGGCTAATCCACAGTTAAGCAGTAAGCTCATTTTATAAAATAAACTATTAGATGCGGTCCAAAAAGTACCTGCGCCTGGGCCTGCTACGCCATCAAAAAACCCTAATGCCAAACCCTGCAACCACTGCTTTAGTTTAAGTAGTGGTGTTACTTTTGGTAAATCGTCGCCTTGTGTGGTACTTAAACTACCAAATAAGCTATAGCACGCCACCATAATTATAATGATAGGTAAAAGCTTATTTAAAAACTCAATACTTAAGTGATCGACTATTAATGTACCAATTACAGCGCCTATGGCGGTAGCAATAATGGAATTTGCCCAAAATTTAGGGCTAAAGAGATTTTTTTTATAATACGTGTAGCTGGCCGTTAATGAGCCAAAGCTTGCCGCAAGTTTGTTTGTGCCAAGCGTTAGATGCGGTGGCAAGCCTGCGGTGAGTAGTGCGGGTACGGTAAGTAACCCACCGCCGCCAGCAATTGCATCAATAAAGCCAGCAGCAAGGGCCGCGGCACATAAAACTGCCAGTGTTGTGGGATCTAGTGCAAGTTCAAACATTAATAATCTATTTGTCTTTTAAAAGGTGGTAAGGTGTCGAGCATGGCTTTGCCGTAGCGCTTGGTAACTAAGCGTCTATCGAGAATGGTTATACGGCCTTCATCGCTCTCTTTTCGCAGCAGTCTACCACAGCTTTGTACCAATTTCTTTGCTGCATCGGGCACGGTGATAGACAAAAACGGGTTACCGCCTTTACTTTGTACAAATTCGGCTTGGGCTTCTTCTATTGGTGATGTAGGTACGGCAAACGGTATTTTTGTAATTATTAAGTTTTCTAAATATTTACCAGGTAAATCAAGCCCTTCTGAGAGGCTTTGCGTACCAAATAAAATACTACCTTTACCACTATCAATATTTTGAGTGTGCTTTTTTAATAATGCCTCTCGCGACATTTCGCCCTGCACTAATAAGTTAAAACCTTTTGTTCTAAGAAACTTAGCCACATGGTCCATTTGCCAATACGATGCAAACAACACTAAGTTGGCTTTTTTTGTGTTTAAATACTCAGGTAATGTTTGCGCTATATGATCGCTAAAGGCTTTGTCGGTTGGCTCAATTTTACTTACCGGAATACGCAAGGTTGCTTGTTTAGGGTAATCAAAAGGAGAGGGGACCTTAATAAACTTAACACCTTCTTCTTTTACTAAGCCACTTTCATAAGCAAAATGATCAAACGAACCGAGAGCACTTAAAGTAGCAGAACACAAAACTGCACCGGCACATTCATTCCATAGCTTGTCTTTTAAGTAGTAGCCCACTTCGATAGGGCAATCACTTAAGAGGTGGTCGTGATGATTTTTATATTCTAAACGTTTGATCCACCTTGCATGTGGTGTGCCTTCGCCTTTATTTGCATAGCTGTACCACAGCTTATTTAATTGCTCTAAGCGGTTTATGTAGTGCCCGCTTTCAGCCAAGACGGGGTCGGCAACGTAGGGTTTTATATCGCCATCGCTTACATCTTGTGTGAGGGTGTCGTGCATTTTATTTAAACAACGCAGTGCATCTAGTGTGGCATCACTTATATCTTTAGCTTTATTGTGCAATGACTTTGGTATTTCGCCATGCTCAAAACGATATGTATCGTCTTTTGAGTATTCAAAGTCGGCATTATCAAGAATATCACGCACTACTTTTAAGTCTTTATTAGCATCGTTAATGCTATCGCATAGCTTAAAGTTTTGCCCAATGGCTTTTTGTCCCACTAATACCTTAGACATTTTGCCACTAAATTTGGTGAGCTTATCGAGCCAATCAATAGTGCCTTTTATAGTGGCCGCTGCTGATGAAAAGTCGCGGGTAATATGCGCCAGGTGATGCGCTTCATCTATTACATAAATAGTGTTGTCGGGTTCGGGTAAAATTTTACCACCGCCTAAATCCAAATCAGCTAATAGGAGTGAATGGTTAATAACAAGCACATCCATTTGCATAAGCTGATTACGAGCAAGCTGAAACGGGCAGGTTTGATGGGCTTTCATTTGGCGTTGGCAAGCGTGTTTATCGCAAGCGATTAAGTTCCATACCCTATCGGGGATGGTGTCGGCCCAGCTGTCTCTGTCGCCTTGCCACTTTTTATTTACATAGGCATCGTAAAGACCTTTTAAGCATTTAGTTTCCATAACACTTAGCGGCGAGGTAAGTGTGGGCATAAACTCCATTTGCGTTTGGCTATCACCATTAACTGCGTTATGTAGTTTATGGGCACATATATAGCGCTGCCTGCCTTTTACTAGGTCAAACTTAAAGTCGAGCCCAGAATGCTTTTTAAAAAAAGGCAGCTCTTTTGCTATTAATTGCTCTTGCAGTGCCACGGTAGCCGTAGAAATAACTAGCTTCTTTTTTTGTGCAAGGGCAAGCGGTAGTGCGCCTAAACAATAGGCAAGTGATTTACCTGTACCTGTGCCTGCTTCAATTACACAAATGCGCTGCTTTTTATGGTATTCGCCAGCCAGTGTTTTTGCTATTTCGGCAACTAGGTAGTTTTGGCTACTACGCGGGCGGTAATCAATGAGGTTATTAGCCACATGCTGGTGTACTTGCCTAATGGTTTTTTTTAGTTGGTCAGAAAGCATGGGGAGATAAACCTAAAATATGTATATAATTACAGTGTAGGAATTTTAGAGTTATAACTGTGTAACTACAAGCAACGATGAAATTAATTTAGAAAATTAATGCGGCGATTTTTTAAGTTTATAAATTACTCCCTATTGTGGTCTGTTTATATTTTGAGGTTGAACAATTATCAACCCTTAATGTTTATAGGCCCTAAAGTAGAAAAACAAAATATAAGTAAGGTTTATTGATAGTGTATTTAACTTCTGGCTTTGTACTTTCTGCACAAGCGCACGATAGCGCTCAGGGTTTACAATATGAAATTTGGTTTGCTACCGATAATGGACCTATAAAAACAATTTCTGAGAATGAAACCGCGCTATTTTTTATAAAAAAGTCAGATGAAAAAGCAGCTCAAGCTATTTTATCTGCCGAATCACTGAACTTTTTAATCAAACCTCTTTCACTTAAAAACTTTCAGCAGCAAGTAATATGTGGCTGTTACTTTTACTCGCTCAAACACTTTTATAGTGCGAGCAAAGCGTTAAAAAGTCGCGGTATTACACTTTATGAAGATGATATAAGGCCCATTGAGCGCTATTTAATGGAGCGCTTTATTAAAGGCGGAGCGTGGGTTACGGGTAAACGATTAGATCATGCGCATTACATTGAAATTTTAGATGCTAAATTAAAAGCTAACGCAGACTATACACCTACACTTTCTAAGTTATCACTTGATATAGAGTGCAATGAAAGTGGGGTGTTGTTTTCTATTGGCTTAGTAGGCTGTGGTTTAGATTGCGTAATCATGATTGGAGAGCCTGAGTATCATGATCCAAGCATTGGTTATACTATTATATGGTGCGAAGACGAGGTTGCTCTATTGCATCAGCTTGTAACACTTATTAAGCAATGCGACCCAGATATTATTATTGGGTGGAATGTTATTGAGTTTGATTTTGCAGTTATTTATGAGCGCTCTGTAGCACTTGGAGTAAAACTATTACTAGGAAGAGGAAACCTTCCTTTGTATGTTAGAAAGGGGCATTTTACGCGGGTTTCTATTCCTGGGCGCTGTGTAATAGATGGTATTGACACTCTAAAAAATGCCACCTATAGCTTTGAGACTTTCTCACTTGCCAATGTTTCAAAAGAGATTTTAGGTGAATCTAAATTAATCGAGTCCAGTAACAGCTTACAAGAGATTATTCGTCAATTTAATGAAGATAAGCTCGCGCTTGCTAACTACAATCGCCAAGACTGCATACTTGTTAATAAAATTTTCGATAAGCTAAAGCTTCTCGATTTTGCAGTTATTCGCACACAGCTAACCGGCCTTGAGCTCGAAAAGCGTGGCGGCTCAGTGGCGGCTTTTGTAAACATGTATTTGCCTTTACTACATAGAAGCGGTTATGTAGCCCCCAATATGGGCGATCATGGGCTGACTTTTGAAAGCCCAGGTGGTTATGTTATGGAGTCGGTACCAGGGCTGTATAAAAATGTCATCGTGCTTGATTTTAAAAGCCTGTACCCCAGTATTATGCAAACCTTTTATATAGACCCGCTTGGCCTGATAGAAGGGATTGAAAACCCTGAAAATAGTATTGAAGGTTTTAATAGCGCACAGTTTTCTCGAGATCAGCACCACTTACCCAAGCTTATAAAAAGCCTAGCACTCCAGCGTCAACGAGCTAAAGATAATCACGATTTAATGCTATCTCAAGCCATTAAAATAATAATGAACAGCTTATATGGTGTATTAGGCTCACAAGGCTGTCGTTTTTATGACCCTAGACTCTCAAGCTCTATTACTTTACGTGGCCATGAAATAATGCAGCAAACTAAAAAGTGGATTGAAGAGCAAGGTTATAGTGTTATTTACGGCGATACCGATTCGACCTTTGTAAAGTTAACGGATGATTTAAGTGTTGAAGTGTGTAATAAAATAGGTAAACAGTTAGCTAAACACATAAACACGTTGTGGCAGCAACACATACACGCTAAATATAATTTAACTAGCCATTTAGAAATAGAGTTTGAATCGCTTTACAGCCCGTTCTTTTTACCCACCATAAGAGGTAAAAGTGTGGGGTCTAAAAAGCGCTATGTAGGTCAGTTGATAAAGCCGGAAGAATCAAAATTGGTTTTTAAAGGCTTAGAAACCGTAAGAAGTGACTGGACTAAACTGGCTCAACAGTTCCAATTTGACTTATTTACCCTCCTTTTTAATCAACCTGAGCAAATTAGTGACCTTGTAAACGATTACATTAGTAAACTTTTACGTGGCGAATTTAATCATTTGCTGGTTTTTAAAAAACGTTTAGGTCAAAACTTAACCGACTATCAAAAAAATATCCCACCCCATGTACAAGCCGTAAAAAAGTTTCAGAAGCAAAATAGTGAATTTACGCTAAAAAGAGGTGAATTTGTTACATTCGTTTACACAACACATGGTGTTGAGCTGTATCAAGGCCTGCATAGCTACGACTACTCACTGTATATAGATAAACAGATTGTACCCTTATTAGAAATGGTTGCGCAGTTTGTTAACGTTAACGTAAACAATTTTGAGCTAAAACAGTTCGAATTGTTCTAGCTTGTACCCATTAATGCATTTTTTGATTACATAATCCACGTTTTAGCTCTATTTTTGTACAGTAATTCTTCATTTAAGCTAAAAACCAATAAAAACCCCTTTTTTAATTAATATTTGGTTAACAGTAGTTGGCTTTTAGATATTTTTTGTTTAGTATTTGGTTTAGTCGCTGTTAACAAACTGTGACAACAAAAAATAATTAAATAATAGTCGCTTCTAACAAGTGGTGACCCAGGGAGAATCAAATGTTAAATAATAAAGTTTCAAAGGCAGTTCGCTTAGCGATTGCATTTGGTGCAGTATCAACAGCTGCATTTTCGTCAAGTTCATTTGCTGCAGAAGAAGAGTCTGCAGAGAAAGTAGAACGCATCCAAGTAACTGGTTCACGTATCAAACGTACAGATTTAGAGGGTGCTTCTCCAGTAGTATCTATTACTTCTGCTGATATTAAACTAGAAGGTGACTACACAGTTGCAGATGCGCTACGTTCTAGTTCATTAAACTCGTTCGGCTCGTTTTCAGAGCGTTCTGGTAGCTCAGCTCAATCACAGGCAACTATCAACTTACGTGGTGCTGGCTCACGTCGTACTTTAGTACTTTTAAATGGTCGTCGTTTCCCAGGTTCACCAACATTAGGTGGCGCTTCTGCTAACCTTAATGCAATTCCAATGGCTGCAGTTGAGCGTATCGATATCATGACTGAAGGTGCATCTTCTATTTATGGTTCTGATGCAATGGCGGGTGTTGTTAACGTAATTATGAAAGAGAACTTTGAAGGTTTAACTTTCAACATTGGCGCGGGTCACCGTGACCAAGACGAAGGCACTACTTCAACTGAATTTTCTGTAGTTGGTGGTGTTTCAAACGATAAAGGTAACATTACATTCTCTTTTGACCACCAATCTCGTAAAGGTATTTCAGATGCTGACCGTGACTACACTAAAGCTCAGCTTGGTGACTTAGACGGTGATGGCGACATTGAAGCTTACACTGCAGATACTGTAGGTTGGTCATACTTTGGTGCTACTGTACTTTCTCCAGATTTTGCTACAGCGTCAGCTTCACTTTTATGTGACGATTTAATCTCTGAATACGGTGAAGATACTTTCCGCCGCGTTGATGCAAACGAAGATTGGGGTCCTGGCTCTGAGTACTGTATGTATGCATTTGCTAATGTATCTTACAACACAGCTTCAATTGACCGTAACACATTATATGTTAGTGCTAACTACGAGCTAACAGACGACATTGAGTTCTTTGCTCAAACAATGTTTGTACAAAACTCTTCATTTGGTCGTTACGCTCCACCGGCTGCAGCATGGGAAAACATGGCAGCTGATAACCCGCATAACCCATACGGTGAAGACGGTGCATATGGTTTATTCCGTTGGGTAGGTATAGGTACACGTGATGGTAACGTAGACGATTACAACCAAGATTTAACAGCTGGTTTACGTGGTGACTTAGATTGGAACAATGCTTCTTGGGAAGTTTACTACCACCACAATAAAGCAGATAACAAATCTGTAGGTGAATACTACCTTTCTTACAGTGGTTTAGCATACAACGAAGCTAACGATATCGATTTAGGCTCTGATGAAGGCATTGCCAACATGAAGTCGACTACGTTACAAAGCTCAGGCTCTACTTTTGACCAATATTTTGCTGGTTTAGGTTTTGACTTATTTGAACTACCAGGGGGAGCTGTTGCTCACTATGTAGGTGTTGAATACTTTGAACAAACTTACGAAGATATTTACGACGGTCAATCTGAAGCTGGCTTAATCGGTGGCTCTGCAGGTAACTCTTCAATGGGTGACCGTGATGTTACTGCTATTTTCTTCGAATCAGTACTACCAGTTTCTGATACAGTAGAAGTGAACTTAAAAGCGCGTTACGATGATTACTCTGACTTTGGTGACAATGTTGCTCCAGCTGTATCTGCTCGCTGGCAGGTTGCTGATAACGTAGTGATTCGTGGTTCATACTCTGAGTCGTTCCGTGCACCAGGCCTTGATTTACTTAATGCAGCACGTACATTCTCTGCTGAATCTGCAATCGATTATAATAACGGTTCTACTACATCACGTCAGTACAACACATACTATACTCAGAACTCAGAGCTTGAAGCTGAGACTTCAGATTACATCAACTTAGGTGTGGCATGGGATGTAAACGATAACTTAAGCTTTAAGTTAGATTACTTCCAACTTTCTATTGATAACGTTATTCAGTCTAAATCTCTACAGGGCTTATTATCTGATGAGGCAGCTGGCCTAATCACTGCAGTAGGTGTTGATACAGATACGTCTGATGAAACTTTCTACCTTAAGCGCTCTGCTTCAGGTACGCTAATCGAAGCAGGTACTTCTTACTTTAACGGTGCTGGTTTTGAAATTGAAGGTTTTGATTTCACTATTAATGCAAACGTAGAGACTGATTTTGGTGACTTCCGCTTTAACAATGTTAACAGTGTAACACTTTCATACGATTCTGAAGTAGGTGGTGTTGTACAAGACACTGCTGGTTGGTCTGGCCAACCTGATCTTAAGTCAGTAGCAACAATTTCTTGGTCACTTGATGATCACACAGTATCTTGGAACTCTACTTACACAGCAAGCACGTCTGAAACTGAAGTTGATGAAGATGGTGATGGTTTCTACGAGCAATCAGGTGATTTAGACAGCTGGTTAATCCATAACTTGACTTACAGCTACAATGCAGGTCCTTACGGCGCTGTAACATTTACTGTAAGTAACTTAACTGACGAAGACCCAGTTCTTTCTTCAGCTGGTACATGGGATAACCAAGACCTTTACAACAACTTTGGTCGTGATTACCGTGTAAACTACTCAATTAGCTTCTAATATTAATTAGAAACAGGTTGATATATAGGGCTGAATTTATTCAGCCCTTTTTTTATGGGGATTTTTTATGGAAAATTATTGGAGTGAGTATTGGTCTCAAGGGTATTTAACTTCATTTGGGCAGGATATTAAAAAAAACTATACAGGCAAGCTCAAGCAGAGCTGGACAGGTTTTGCTACTGAGCTTAGTCCACAGTGTAAGATACTAGACATAGGCACAGGCAATGGCGCACTGGTACAGCTTATACACGATAGTAATAAAGATCAGCTGAGCTTTATTGGTATTGATAAAGCAACAGTGGCAAAGAGCGTTACAGGCGTGCCTGAGTCGCGTATTTTATCAAATGTAAGTGCAGAGACCTTACCTTTTGAAAATAATGAATTTGATGCGATAGTGGCTCAATTTGCAATTGAATACAGTGAACTTTCAAAAAGTATTCCTGAATTATTTAGGGTATTAAAACCAGGTGGGTTATATCAAATTGTTTGCCATGAAATAGACTCAGATATAGTTAAACCAAATGTGCTTATACTGGAGTCTGCTGTTCGCGTACGTAGCGACTTGTTAACCCCCTTAAAGCAGCTAATTGATGAGTTAACAAAAGGTGATAATGCTCAGGTCAATAACTTGATAAAAACAATAAATAACCTTATCCAGCTTGAAAGGGGAGTACATCCACACGCAGTTGATGGAACACGGTATCCTGACTTTTTTCAGTTTATTTTGAATAATAGAAAAATTGATTTAGAACGCGCTTATCAATTATTTACTCAAGAGCTAGAAGGGCTGATCTTTAGGTTAAGTGACTTAAAGCAGGCGGCGTTAAACTCTAAGGATATTAGCCAGTTGTTATTGTTAGGCGATAAAACATTTAAAGAGGCTTTAGTTGACTCTAATAATGAATATATCGGAACGCTTTACAAAGGACGCAAATAGCTAGCCTCATCACTCAAATGTGTTCTGTGCATTAATAACCTAGCAGCTTTGATGGTATTTCATAGGCCGTATGAGCTGCATAACCCACCCCTTCTAGCTTTGCAGCGATTTGTTAAACAACATTTTCAGTCACATTGTCATTTATAAATTTTAAATTATCTTGTTAATACTTTTAAAAATGTTAATAAATAAATGTATTTTGGACTTTATACCTAAAAATACACCGTTCCGGTTTTTGGTATATTTAAATTTAATTGTCTGTCCCTTTTATTGAAATAAACTCTAGTTAATTATATTTAAAGTGGTGTGAATTATTGGTTTTTAATGTGTTGACTATGTTTATATATTGATAATAACATTTACAAAAGAAGCGATGCTTTCACTTCTTATGCTATTCATTTAATAGCTAAAATAATAAATATATAAATAAAATTCTTTCAGGGAGAATCACATGTTAAATAATAAAGTTTCAAAGGCAGTGCGCTTAGCGATTGCTTTTGGTGCAGCATCTGCAGCTGCGTTTTCAGCAAATTCATTTGCTGCTGAAGAAGGGGTTGGAAAGGTAGAGCGTATTCAGGTAACTGGTTCACGTATTAAGCGTACTGACGTAGAAACACCAGTACCTGTGACTATTATTGGCAGAACAGATATAGAGCAAATGGGGGCATTAAACGTAGCTGACGTTTTAAACCAATCACCTGTTGCTATTGCCGGCGCAGACCAATCTAACTCTTCATTCAGTACTTCTGGCGTAGGTTTAAACACAACCTCATTAAGAAACTTAGGTGAAGCGCGCACTTTAGTATTGGTTAACGGCCGTCGTTTTGTATCTGGTCGTTCACCTTCAAGTGGTTATGCCGTTGATTTAAATGCCATCCCAGCCTCAATGATTGAGCGAATCGAAATATTAAAAAGCGCTTCATCTGCCATCTATGGTACTGATGCTGTAGCCGGTGTAGTAAATATTATCACTCGTGACAACGTAGAGGGTGTTGAAGTTAATGCTCAAACTGGTATATCAGGCGAAGGCGATCGCGAAAAGTACTCGCTAAACTTGACCGCTGGTAACAGCTGGGATTCTGGTAATGTAACCGTTGCTATTGGTTATGATGATGACAAAGGTCTAAAACCTTCTGACCGTGCATTTTCTGAGTTTGATGAAGCTATACTACTTGATGAAAATGGTAACGAGTATGTAGGGAAGGTATTCTCTTCGTATACTCCTCAAGGTCGAGTAGGCTCGTATAATGCTGACGGTACTCCTTACACAGGGCTTGAAGGTGGCGATGCATTTAACAGAGCTGATTATCGTCAATTAGTTACCCCACTTGAAAGAAAGTATGCTGCGTTAAACATCAAGCAAGAAATTAATGATGATGTGGAATTCTTTGCTGAGATGAACTGGAACTCATCTAAAACTTATAACTCTACAATTGAGCCAACGCCATTTTCTACTAATGATGTATTCTTACCAGAACGTGGTGGAGAGGGTGGCATTAAGCTTAGTAATCCTATGGTTCCGGAGTTACTTCGTGAAAATCTTCTTAATGACGGTTATGGCTTAGATGATAACATTCCCGAGCTAGTTCGCCGTATGGTTGAGTTTGGTGCTCGTTCTACTGATTTAGAGCGTGATACTGTTCGAATTGCGACAGGCATAGATTGGATGATCAATGATGACTGGTCATTAAATACTTATGTATCTTGGGGTAAAACTGATCAACGTCAAGACAGTGGTGGCCAAGTTAACATTGAAAGAGCAGCACAAGCTTTTGATGTAGTACAAAACGATGATGGTTCACTTCAATGTGCTAATGATTTAGCTGTTTTACAAGGTTGTGTACCTTTAAATTTATTTGGTGAAGGCTCTGTATCAGCAGAAGCTGTTGATTACGTTAAAGTACCTGCCAAAATTGCTGGCCAAACTGAGCAATTTATAGTTTCAGCTTCTTTAGTTGGTGAATTACCAGTTGAACTAGCAGGCGGAAGAATTGGTGTAGCTATGGGTGCAGAGCACCGTTTAGAAAGTGGTTTCTTCAACCCAGGTGATCTAGCCCAAACTGGTGCGTCAAGTACTAACCGCTCATTACCAACTGATGGTAGTTACTACTCTAACGATTACTATGTAGAAACAATATTACCTATTTTAGATAATCTTGAGCTTGACTTGGCTGCTCGCTATTCAGATCATGAAATTGTTGGTGGTCAAACAACATGGAATGCGGGTATTCAATACTCACCAATTGATACATTGAAATTTAGAGCTTCAGCAGCAACAGCTATACGTACACCAAACATTGCAGATTTATTTGGTGGAAGAGGCGAAACTTTTGCTAATGTTACTGACCCATGTAGCGGTGTAACGGCTTCTTCGACAGGTAATGTAGCACAAAACTGTTTATCAATTCCTGAGATTGCAGCTCGTGTTGCTGCAAATGGCTCGTTTGAATTAACACAAACAGAGGCACAAAGCACTGGTGGTTTTATTGGTGGTAATGAAGATGTTCAAGAAGAAACTGCAGACACATATAGCTTAGGTGTTGTGTGGCAAGCAACTGAAGAGTTTGCTTTAACAGTAGATTACTATGATATCTCTGTGGAAGATGCTATTTCAACGACAAGCCGTACTACAGTACTAAACCGTTGTTTTGATGTAAGTGCTGCTGACTTTGATTCTACTTGCGGTGGAAATTCTTTACGTGACCAAAATGGTGCTTTAGTTGAAGTTAATTCGGGAACAAGTAACGAAAATAATATTGAAACCTCTGGTGTAGACATTGAATTAGCGTACAAAATTGATACTGAGCATGGTGAATTTGGTGCAAATCTGATTTGGAATCACCTAATAAAATATGATGAAACAGGAATCATAAGTGGTGAAACAGTTGAAAAAGCCGGTCAAGTATTCACACCAGATAACAGAGCTAATCTTAACTTAAGCTACGGCTTAGAAGATTTAAATCTTTCGTGGCGTATGCGTTACTGGGATCGTTCAAAAGATAGTGTTGATGGAGGTAACTTCAACTACACAGACTTTACTCCTTTAGAGAAGTATAACGAATTCCCATCAGTTGTTTATCACGATATTTCAGCAGGCTATAGCTTCTCTGATAGTACAAATGTGACATTAACAGTGCGTAACTTATTTGATAAGCAACCACCAGTTGCTAACCAAAGTTCTTCTAGTGGTGGTACAGGTATTAATACAGTTTCTGAAGCATATGATGTAACTGGTAGATACTTACAATTAAGTTTAACTACTAAGTTTTAATTAGTTATTAAATGCCAAAGCCGTGATTTTAATCGCGGCTTTTTTTTAAACTTTAAAAAAATAGCTAATACTTTCTTCTCGTAGCCTATTTTCTATTTTAGGCTTATACTAAAAAGGAATTAAAATCTAACCCTATAATTTAGCGAGATATAAATGAAAGAAGTTCGATCTTTTATTAAAACAGCATCATTAACTGAGCTAGAAAAAGCACAACAATTAATCACTGATGCGATTGCAAAATATACTGAGCAGCTACAAGCTAAACAGGAAGTGTTGGATCTTTTAAAAGAAAAAGGACTTACGTTAGAAGATTTACAAGATGGTACTGCAGATAAGCGAACTAAAGTAAAAGCTAAGTATCGCATTGAAGTAGATGGCGAGGTGGTTGAATGGACCGGTCGTGGACGTCGTCCTAAAGCGTTTGAAGGTGTTGATTTACAAAAGCACCTAGCTTAATAAAATAACAGAGAAGCTACGGCTTCTCTTTTTTAATGGTGTACAACTTAATAACTAAACCTTAGGCTTACGCTTTGCAAGTCAGGTTTAATTGTCGAAAACTTACCTTAAACTCCCCGCAGTCGCTTAGTATTTGTTAAACTGCATTTCTGGTTATTCTATTTACTATTTTCATGAGCTATAAATTAAGGCCGTATCAGCAAGAGGCCGTAGAGCGCACCGTTTTACATTTTAGAAAAACAAATGACCCTGCCGTAATTGTACTGCCTACCGGTGCCGGTAAAAGCCTTGTTATTGCAGAGCTTGCGCGAATAGCTAAACAAAAAATACTGGTGCTTGCACATGTTAAAGAGTTGGTAGAGCAAAACGCACAAAAATATAAAAGCTTTGGTTTAAAAGCGAGTATATTTTCAGCAGGGTTAAAAGAAAAATCCTTTAGCCACCAAGTTACCTTTGCCAGTGTTCAATCTTTATCGCGTAATTTAAATAAATTAAATGAGCATTATTCTTTGCTTATTATTGATGAGTGCCACAGAGTAAATGGTGATAAAAAAAGCCAATATGGAAAGGTTATAAATACGCTCAAACAATATAATCCTCAGTTAAAAGTATTGGGTTTAACGGCCACACCTTATAGATTAGGAATGGGGTGGATATACCATCATCATTACCATGGTTTTGTAAAAGGTAATAAAGAAAGCCCATTTAAAAACTGTATATTTGAATTACCGCTCAGGTATATGATCAAACATAATTACTTAACGCCGCCAAATGAAGTGGACGCGGCAATTAGTCATTATGACTTTTCGTCCTTGGCTACTAATGCGTTTGGTCAATATACGACTGATGACATGAATGCGCTTTTAAAAAATAGTGAGCGCGCAACGCAAGCTATACTAAAGCAGGTAATACAATACAGCAAAACCCGCCAAGGCGTAATGATATTTGCGGCAACGGTGATGCACGCTCAAGAAATTTTAACTTATTTACCCGCAGAGCAAAGTGCCCTTATAACTGGTGATACCCCAAATGCTGAACGCGATAAATTAATAAATCAATTTAAACAAAAAAACATCAAATACCTCGTTAATATTTCTGTTTTAACTACCGGATTTGATGCCCCGCATGTTGATTTTATCGCTATTTTACGCCCTACCGAATCGGTTAGCTTATACCAGCAAATTGTTGGCCGTGGGCTTAGGCTAAATGAAGGAAAAACAGATTGCTTAGTTATAGATTACGCAGGCAACGGCTTTGATTTATTTCACCCTGAAGTGGGTGATAAAAAAGGTGACAGCGATAATGAACCCGTTCAAGTGCTTTGCCCTGGGTGTGGGTTTGCAAATATTTTTTGGGGAAAAACCGATTCAGCAGGCAAAGTCATTGAGCATTTTGGTAGGCGCTGCCAAGGTTTATTAGAAGATGACGAAGGCCATAAAGAGCAATGCGATTATCGGTTTAGGTTTAAAGAGTGTGACCAATGTGGCGCTCAAAACGATATCGCTGCGCGTCAGTGCCATGATTGTGGCGCTGTAATGGCCGACCCCGATGACAAGCTACGCAACGCACTTAACTTAAAGGATGCGTTAGTACTACGCTGCAGCGGGTTATCAGTGGTAAAACTGAAAGATGATTTAATTAAAATAACCTACTTTGATGAAGATGGCGCAAGTTGCGATGAGGTATATAACCTTGCCAGTAAAGGCGGGCAGTATATTTTTAATAAACAGTTTGGAAAACGCCTAGGGCAGGGGCAAGCGCCAGTCGAATTTAAAAATGCTGAGCAGGTTATTAAGGCACAGTTTGATTTAGTGCACCCTGACTTTGTTATAGCGCGTAAAAGTAAAAAGTATGGCTGGAAGGTATCTGATAAATTATTTGATTACACAGGCAGCTTTAGAAAAGCGAATCAGTTAAGCGGCTAGGCTTAACTGATCCTTATCAAGCGGCGTCTTCGTCCATTAAACCCCAGCCATCGCCATAGCCATTGTAGCTATTAGCAATGCTTTCAAGGTATTGCTCTGCTTGGCCAAGTAATGTGTGCTCTGGCACCATTTGTACATGAGTAATTACTTCCCATACGCCTGTGTCTTTGCATTTTTCAACGTTAGTGCTTTGTACTAATGCATCAGAGACTATTTCTTTAGCAAACTTTTCAGCGTCAGCTTGTTGTTCAAATAAAATGAAAAAATCGATTTGGTGCATTTTGCTTAAATCAACGCCAGCAGCGGCTATTTCGGCTAAAAGTTGGCCGTTATCATCATCAGGGAATTGCATTAAAAACTCATTTAAAATTAATTTTGTATTCGTAGTGGCTATTGTAACCAAAATATTGCTTTAAAGCGTATTAATTTTAACGTTAAAAACGAGCAAAATTTGGTGCAAGATTACGATTAAGTTAATGTGTTGCTCATTATGGCTATGTTAGTATGCAACTCATCCAAGGTTAAATTTAAAGAATAAAAAGTAAGGATATTTACTTGTTCAAACAGTTATTACGTTTTGTGTTTTTTTTCGTTTTTTTCATAAGCACTCAAGTCAGCGCTGAGCAAAGGGTAATTGAAGATTACGAGATTAAAGGGATCAGTGGCGAGTTAGAAAGTAACGTTGAGCTATATTTAAAGCAATTAGTTGGTGAAAAGCCTACAAGAACCTTGCGTCGCTACGCCAAAAAGCAAGTACAAAGCAGTATTAAAGCGCTGGGGTATTACAATCCAACGATAGACATTGAGTTTGATAAAGACGATAAAGAGCTTATCGTCCAAATAGAACGCGGACCTGCCACTCGCATTGAAGCAATTAATATAACGCTCAATGGTGAGGGGAAAAGCGACTCGCAGTTACAAAATGTTATTAAAAACTTAAATTTAACCCAAGGCGATGTGCTTAATCATGGCAAGTACGACTCAGCCCATAAAAAAATAGAGTCGATGCTATTAGAGCTAGGCTATTTTGATGCTAAATGGCCAGTTCGAAAGCTTGCTGTATCAGTGCAAAAAAACAGTGCCGTTATCACATTTAGTATAGACACCGGCGTGCGCTACACCTATGGCGATATTATCATCGCAAAAGACACGCCCGCAGAAAAATACATTCGCTCACTTGCGCCTTTTACCCAAGGTCAAGCTTATAAAGCCACACAGATTGCTGATTATAACCTTGAACTTTCAAGCACGCCGTATTTTTCAAGCGTGCGTATTTATGCCGATATACCAGCAAGAGCCAACGGGCAAGTACCGATTAATATTGACGTGCTGCACAAACCCGCTAATAGCTACGAAGTGGGTGGCGGCTTTAATACCGAACTGGGTCCAAAAGTGCGTTTTAAATGGAGTAAACCGTGGATAACCGATGACGGGCATTATCTCGAAAGCAATTTAAATGTAGCTGAGAAACAGCAAGATATTTCTATGGCGTACACCATTCCAGTCGATGACCCGAACGACGATTTATGGCGGTTTTCAGTAGGTTACAAATTAGAAGATGAACTTGCCGATGATATTTACAGTGAAATACTGACCGGACAATTACAGCGCCAATGGTTAACTGAAGATAAATGGGTACGCACGGCATTTTTACGCCGCGACCAAGAAACATACCGCATTGGTGATGAACCTGAAGAAAGCACCGAAATGCTAATGCCAGGTATTAGCTATGCCCGTAAAAAAACAAAAGGGGGCACAACGCCTTATTGGGGGGAGCAGTGGTTAATTTCGGCAGAGTTTGGTTTAGACGATGTACTTTCAACCACAAACTTGGTCCGTGTGCAGCTGCAGCATGCGTGGCTACGAACTTATTTAGATAAACACTTAGTTTTTTTAAAAGCAAACGTTGGCGCAATGCTGGTCGATAATATTGAAAATGTACCTTACTCATTGCGTTTTTATGCCGGTGGTGACCAAAGTGTACGTGGTTTTGCTTATCAGTCTATTTCTCCTGAAGATGAAGACGGTGACTTAATTGGTGGTAAATACTTACTTACTAGTACGATTGAGTACAACTACCAATTTGCGCAAAACTGGCGCGCAGCCATATTTGTAGATGGTGGTACCGCCACAAATGACTTTTCGGATGACTTTGAAGTGGGCGCAGGCTTTGGCTTTCGTTATTTAACGCCCATAGGCCCCGTAAAAGTAGATCATGCATGGGGGCTGACTAAAGAAAGTAAAAGTACACGTTTAAGCATTACCATAGGGCCAGAAATTTAATGTCAGTATTTAAAAAAATATCCGCCGCTGTCATCGGCATTTTAATCACGCTTGCCGTTATTATATTTTGTTTGTTATTTACGGCGCCCGGTAATCAATTTATTGCTTATAGTGCAAATAAAATGGTGGACGGCTTACATATTGAGATTGAAAAAGGGCGCTTTTTATATAACAACCCGTTTAATGTGAGCTTTAAAAACCAAAGTACAGATTTTAAAGCCCAGCAGCTTAAAATAGATTTATTTTGGTGGCAGTGCGATGGCTTATGTATTGAGAATGTAAGTGCGCGGTCAGTCAAGCTTGCTCTTGCCAATGCGCCCGAAGCTACACAAGAGAGCGCCTCAGAGCCATTAGCTAAAATTACGTTTCCCTTTAATATTGCAGTAAAGAATATAGCAATAAACGAATTTGTATTAAACCATTCCAGTGCTGATGTAACCGTAAATAACTTTACCCTTGCAGCGAAAGCCGAAGATGAAACCTTAGCGGTAAAAAGCCTGACTATTAGCGATGTACTGGTAAAGCTTAAAGAGCAACCCACCTCATCCAAACAGTCAACGGTTCAGCAAAGCCAGGCGCTAACAGCGCTACCCGCGTTACCAGATATAGAATTTACATCGCCCCTTAATTTACGGGTAGAGCAGTTTGACGTAAAAAAAGTGGGTATTGAACAAGGTGAGCAAACACATACAATTGAAAACATAGCGCTTGCACTAAATGTAGAAGATGAAAAAGTTAACTTACAAACCCTTAGCGCGCAGTATCAACAATGGCAATTAAATACGCAGTTGAGCAGTGAACTTACTGGGAACTTGCCGATAAAGGGTGAAATAGCCTTAAATAGCGACTTACATCAAGCTAATCTAGCATTAAGTGGTGATCTATCTGATTTAAATATAAAGTTAAATACAACCGGCCAATACCCATTGAATTTAACGGCAACGGCTAATTTAAAACAAAAAAATTATCCATTTGAACTTACCGGTAAAGTAGAACAATGGCTGATTGATGCGCAAAGTAATGAGCTAAAAGTAAGTCATGTTGATTTATCAGCCTCGGGTAATGCAGATGATTATACGCTAAGTTTAAAAGCGGATAGCCAGCTAGGTGCCTATCCAGCTGTTGTATTAAATACGCAATTAATCGGCTCGCTTAGCCAAGCACAGCTAAGCACTTTAAGCCTAAAAGCAAACGACAGTAGTGCAATATTCAATGGCAACGTTAATTGGCAAAATGGCATACAGGCCGAATTTTCTGGTTCGTTAAATAGTTTAAAAGCACAGTATTTAACAGATACCGTTACAAGTGATATTTCTGGTCAGCTAGAGGGGCGCTTTAATAGCGAAGGGCAAAACTGGCAATTGCAAATGGATAATACGCAGCTTACAGGAACACTTAACCAAACACCGCTTGAATTTGCCTCAAACTTTACACTTAATAATACGCTTAAAGCCAACATAGACAGCCTGTATTTGAGTAGCGGGCCTAATAAATTAACCTTGAGCGGGCAAGTAGACGACACCTGGCAGGTCGACGGAAAAGTAACACTCACAGGAAGTGAGCAAACGAACCTGCCATTTGTAGCAAATGGTAAGGCCGATTTAAAAATCAGAGGCCAGCGTTTAACCCCTGCCGTTGATTTATCGTTATTACTCGACAACTTTATCTATAACGATATAAACGTTAACAAACTCGCCCTCAAAGGCCAGCTCGATACCGCCGCAGACTGGCAAACCGATGTGAGCTTAAACGTAGGCTCAGCAAAGGTTGCTGATGAGATCATTAATCGCGTTGAGCTAACAGCCTCTGGCGATAAAACCGATCACCAAATTGTTGTCGCTGTAGATGCAGAGCAAGGGGCTGCTGAGCTTGAAGTAGCCGGTAAGCTAAATAATGACGTGTGGAATGGCGCGCTCAGTAACATAACGCTAAGTGATAAAAAGCTTAGCTTTAGTAATAGTAAAAAAATTGCAGTGATGTTTAATACTCAAACCAGCGACTTTGATGTGAGTGCGCATTGTTGGCGCTCAAACAAAAGTGAGCTATGCATTAACACTCTTGCGCAAACCAAAAACTTGGGCCAATTTAATGCCACCTTGAGCAATTTAGCGCTTGAAGAGCTAAAACATTTTTTACCAGATAACATGCGTACGCGAGGCGATATAAGCGGCGACTTTGCTGCAAATTGGAGCGAGGGCGCTTTAAAAACACTACGGGCTAATTTAAATTCGCACGAACTTGTTGCGGTTCTTACCTCAGAGGAAGACCGGTTTAGGTTGCCTATAGAAACGCTAAAAATCAGTGCCTATACTGACTCTCAAACAGGTAAACTAGAAGCAGATTTAGACTCAAGTGTGCTGGGTAAAATAACCACCCAAATTAATATTGATGATATTCAAAATCAGCAAACATTAAACGGTAACATCGATATAGACAAAATTTTGTTATCAGACTTACATCCATTTCTCGAAACCCTTGAGCAATTAAAAGGGGATATAACCGGTAACGTGGCACTTGCTGGCACATTGCAAGACCCACTATTAAAAGGTGAGCTAAATGTTAGTGATATCAATTTAGAAGGTGAGCAGTTACCTATAGTATTGCAAAAATCTAATATAAACATTTTATTTGATAAAACTACCGCCAAAATTAAAGGTAATTTAAACGACAGCCAAGGCGGTAAAATAAACTTAACTGGCGATGTAGATTGGCAAAGCGCACAGCCTGAGGTAAACGTAAGCGTTAATGGCGAGCAGTTTTTTGTACGTGCACAGCAAGGTGTTACGTTTAAAGTATCTCCTGATTTAACCATTGGACTGGCAAATAATGCATTAAAGCTGTCGGGCGAAGTGATTGTACCTTATGGCAGAGTAATGATTGAAGAGCTGCCAGAGGGCGCCGTTCAAGTGAGCGACGATGAGATTATTGTTGATCAGCAAACGGAAAAATCAGAAAACGTGCCATTTGACTACGATGTAAATTTAAAAGTCATTGTTAAAAACGATGTGAAAATAGAATCGTTTGGCCTTGAGTCTAAAATAGCGGGAGATCTAGCCATCAAAATGAGTCAGGGCGCCCCTATAATTGCCACCGGCGAGCTCAATTTAATAGATGGTACGTATTTAGCTTTTGGCCAAGATTTAATTATTAGTACTGGGCAAATAGGGTTCAGTGGCTCAATTGAGCAACCGTTTTTAAATATTAAAGCCATACGTAATCCAGATACTACAGCAAACGGTGTTGTGGCAGGTGTTACGCTTACTGGTAACGTTGAGCAACCTACCTTAAAAGTGTTTTCTGAGCCGGCAATGGATCAAGCACAAGCGCTTGCTTATTTACTCAATGGGCAGCCGTTAGGCGAGGGTGACAGTTCAAGCGACGCCATGCTTACTCAGTTATTGCTTTCACAAGGGGTGAGCCGCAGTGAAGGCGTTGTATCTAAAGTTGGCGAAACCATTGGTTTATCTGATGTAAGCTTAAGCTCAACGGGTTCTGGCGATAACACTAAACTTGAAATATCGGGCTATGTAGCGCCTAGCTTACAAGTTAAATACAGCGTAGGGGTGTTTGACTCGCTCAGCGAGGTCGCTATTCGTTATCAGCTGCTTTCGCAATTTTATGTAGAGATCACTAGTGGTTTAAATCAAAATGTTGATTTACTCTATAAGTTTGATTGGGATTAAATAGAATTATATGAAAGGATTATATTTAGCAGCACTAATAACAGGATTAACTGGCTGTGCCCAACACACAGAGCAATACGCGAGTACTCAACAAACCCCAACACGTAGCGCAAGCGAGGTCATAAAGCAGGCTAAAGCGCACGAATGGCGAAATGTAGACAAGCAAAATATTTTAAAAATTACGCTACCTACAGGGGCGGCTTATGTTGAGCTTAACCCGCAGCTTGCAGCTAAACATACTGCGCACATAAAACAACTTGCACGAGAAGGCTTTTACAAAAATACCCGTGTTTATCGTTTTGTTGAAGGGTTTGTAGCACAAGGTGGCGACAGCTCAGGCAACAAACCAATTAAAACGGCTAATAAAACGGTGCCAGCGGAGTTTTACCATACCACCACACAGCCGCTTAAAATTACAGAGCTGCAAGGTGATGGGTACGCGCCTGTAACGGGGTTTTTAAACGGTTTTGCCGTTGCACAAAATGCTACTAATACAAAAACTTGGCAGGTACATTGCCACGGCGTGTTTGCCATGGCGCGTGGCAATGAGATAAACAGTGCAAGCACGGAATTCTTTGTCACCATTGGGCAAGGTCCGCGCTACCTTGATAAAAATATTACTGTATTTGGTAGAGTGCTTGAAGGTATGGATCACTTTAATCGTTTACAGCGTAAGCCTGTTCCTAATACGCCATTTAACCCAATTACAAACATTGAGGTGTTAGCTGATATTAAAAGTGATAAAAGCACCTTTAGTGTTATGAACACAGACTCACAATCATTTAAGGAGCTGATTGAGGCGCGAAAAAATCGTACCGAACCTTGGTTTGTGCACGCCCATAACTATGTTGATGTGTGCGCAATGCCTATTCCGACTAAGCGCATTAATTAGCATATAACGTGTATAAAAAAAGGAGCTTAGGCTCCTTTTTTTATAGTGATATTTAAGTCGGTTGGTATTACTGGCGATTAATTTTTACCGCAAACGGCGTATCGTTATAGTGCGTTGAACGATACGGATTTATATCCAGCCCACCGCGGCGTGTATAACGCGCATAGACCTCAAGCTCTTTAATATTTAGCTGCGTGGTTAAATCACTATAAATACGCTCTACACATTGCTCATGGAACTCATTGTGCGTTCTAAATGAAATTAAATAGCGCAAGAGTGCCTCATGGCATATTTGCTCACCAGTGTAGCGAATAATTATACTGGCCCAATCAGGCTGCGAGGTAATTAAGCAGTTAGATTTAAGTAAATGGCTGTGCAGGGTCTCAGTTACTTGGGTGTCACTTTTTGATTTAAGTGAGTAGGCGTCAATATCGTAGTTATCTATTTCAATATCTAAATCGTCAATACATTGCCCAGGTAATGGCGTGCAAGGTAAGCAGTTATACTCATCAGGTGCGTATAAAGTTACCGCTACATCGCTATTTACCGCATTTGATAAGTCTTCAATTAAATGCTGTCTTACTACCTCAATACTTTCAAAGCGGGTTTGATTAAAGCTATTTAAGTAAAGTTTAAACGACTTAGATTCAATAATATGGCTGCTTTGGCACGCAAAAGTAAATAAAGCCACGGCAACCTGTGGTTTACCTTTAGCGTTTAACCACGAAAGCTCATAACCTGTCCAAATATCTTGGCCTTTAAAGGGCAACTCGGCTTCGTCAATATTTAAAGCATCACGATTTAACTTGCGGGCAATAGGAAAAAGTAAGCTAGGCGAATATACATTTACGTATTCAGTAGACTGCCCTAATACACTACCTTTAAGGTCTGGAGAATTGCTGTAATCTGTCATGTTTGCTCTTAAATAGTTACAATAGATGGATTATATCTAATTTAAATGAGTTTCGCAGTATGTCTGTTGCAATGCAAATGGCCCAACTTCACACACAATTTTGTGGAAAAACCGTTAAAAACACCGCTAAATACCCGCTTATGGCACACGATGAGCAATGGCCTAGCCCGTGTGAATTTGGCGAAGTAGACGCCCAAGGCAATATTCAATGGAAAAGTGCTTTGCAATCTCCCGCAGGTTCGTTATCAGATTTAGCTAACGCACTTGAGCTGAGCTTCCCTGCAGGGTTTGATGAGTTTTATGGGCACATGTATGGCGGCAGTATTTTAGCCAGCATAGAAGGCCACCGTGTTGAGTTATTACAAGCGTGGAATAAAGATGATTTTGACCTGCTGCAACAAAATATTACTGGCCATGTCTTAATGAAACGAAAGTTAAAGCAGCCAGAAACCCTATTTATTGGTTTAACTGAGCAAGATGACCTACTGGTTACCGTGCAGGTAAATACCGGTGAGGTATGTTTAGAGTACGTGGGTAAAAAGCCGCATCATGTACTTGCACCCAATATAGAATCATTTTTAAAAGCGTTAACAGTGTAAAAAGTTGGTGCCAGTTTAACTCACTACTGGCACCTATTAGTTTGTTACTGAAAATCCCACGAAACATTAGATACCAACCCGCATGGCTCACATCTAAAGTCAAATAACCCAAACCACGGCTCTGGCAGTTTCCACTCACTATTGCAGCTAGGGCATTTACGCTCAAGCTCTGAGGCTTTATCGACACCACCTACACGGTATAAATAATAATAAACCGGTTTTTGAGTTAAAAAACGGATACGTTTAGCAATGTCTTTACCGCGGCGATATAAGTCACTTTTTGTGCTTGATATTTCTTCAAGCGCGGGAAATTCACACCGCGTAGCGCCATTAATTTGTATTTGATCGCAGGCTTGCCAATCTTCTTGCCATTTTATGAGTGTTTTATAGTCCCCATTTGCAATGGCGGGAATAGTAAACAATGGCACAGGTAAAAAGTCATCACCACAATACAGTGGGCTACAGGTATGCACATAGGTTGTGTATAAAATATAGCTTGAGGGCGATTTACAGGTATCGGCACCGTTTGAGTGAATGTCTTGGCCAATCACTTTTATTTTAGGGGCAAGCAAACCAGCACTGTGCAGCTTCTCAATACTGTGTTTTACAAAAGGGCTATTATTTAATGGGTGCATGGCGTCTTCGGTTGGGCACATTACACGGGTAATAAAGTAGCCATCTTTTAGTACAGTTGGGAATTCTTCCCCCATAATTTGGCCGTTAAAACGCAGTGCATTAACTAACCGGTTAATGGCTTGCTCGGCGTGTTCTAGGGTAGTGTCTTGGTAGCAGTCAAACGTTAAATCAACAACGAACATTTATAGTCTCAAATTATTTTTGCTCTAACAGGGCTAGCAACCTATCGAGTTTTTTCTCAATGCGATCGAGTTGAGATGTTTTAGGCTCAACGATGCTCTGCTCAGGGTTTTTCATTAAATTATGAATTGAATCAGGATTATTTTTATATTGGCTTACTGCGGCAATAATAACCGGCATAGGCACAGGTTGTGCTAAACGGCTTTTAGTTAGGGCAACAGTAGGGGTTTTGCCTTCATCAAGAAGGACTTTAATTGCATCAAATACAACTGCATTCATTAGATTTGTAACTCTTTAATATATATGCGCAGCAAGTGTTTGTTGCGCGGGTGCTATAGTAGCAACAATACCAAGGCGCATAAAGCCTTGGTATAAGTAGAGGGGGGGATTACTTACCCTCTTGGCGAAGCCTCACATCAAGTTCATCAATTACTTCGCTCCACGCGCCATCTTCTGCTAGCGATTCTGCTAAAAAATGCTGCTGTGCTTCATCCCAAAAAGGAGCATGTTGTAAAAGCGTTGTGTCTTCTAGTGAGTGAGAAGCAATAAAATCGTCAATCTGTTGCTCTGAGCTAGGTAAACCCAATTGTGCAAACAACGTTTTCATATCGTGTTTTGTCGTATCCATATTATTACTCCATCTGATTAAATTAAACCAAGCTTAGAGCCAGACTATAGGCTTTGCTAGTTAAACTCTCGCTGAATTGACGGTATTTTTGCTTTAGGTATATAGTTAACGTGTAGTATAGATAAACATTTTCGCCATACAATTACCAACCATCTTACATGCGGTAAACAACTGGCAACGTTGAGGGTAGAAAAGCAAAAAGGATACACAATGACAGTCACCTCTAATGAGCACACATTAAGCGTACAATACCTCGCCCCTGAAGATATAAGCACGGCAGGGAGTTTAATCTATCAGGCCTATCATGATGATCCGCTACTGCAAAATTTATTAGGTTATGATCAACATAATATGGCTGCCTACGAGAAAAAATTACGCTCAGTGATACGCGAAGAGCTCAGTGCTTTTTGGCAAGAAAAGCTGCCATTAATAGGCTTGTACCGCGATGATAAATTAAAAGCGGTCGCGTGTGTATTTGAGTCAAGCAGCCAATTACAACCAGAGCGTTATTGGCATTGGCGCTTAAAGTTAATGCTCAGTGCAGGGTATTTGCAAACCAATCAACTAATAGAAAAAGAGCAAACAATACGCGCTGCGCTTAATGAGATTGGCGATTACTACTATTTAGCGTTTATTGCGGTAGACCCGCACGTGCAAAGCCACGGGCTTGGGCGTTACCTGTTGCGAGGCTTGGATGATTTAGCAACTAAAAACACAGGAGCCAAAGGGCTTGCCGTTTTTGTTACACGCCAAGAGCATAATACGTTTTTTAAATCAGAAGGATTTAGCACCTATAAAGCACTTGCCTTTAATAAAGTATCTGGAGAGCTTCTTTTTAAACCTTATGCAAAATAGGCAGGTAAGCGATAAGCGCCATTACGGACATATGCCCGTGAGATATATCTTACATTGACGTGCGCATTATCAGTTACGGTCGTTCATAAATGCAGCTTTAATAAGGTAAGTTTTTGTTTGGTATAGGGTTTTATATTTTTTCATATATATTACGCAAAATTAATTTAGTTTACCTAGTAGGATGAAACCCAAACTCGCGTAGAATTTAACATGTCAAGACGACATAGCTTAATGACTAAGCTACTGCCAAGGATACGGAATAGGCAACATAGCAGATGCTAGCAGGAAGCATAAAGGACAAGTTAAAAAGGACGCAAGGACGAACTAGGAAGTGCATGAAGCGCTTAGTAGTTGGAACTACTTAAGGATATTTACGGATGAGGCTACAGGAAGTAGCAGGAGCGTTAGTTTACGCAGGATGGCCAAGGCGGCAAGTGGAAAATGCAGGATGCATTTAAAGTGGCAGGAGCTACTTAAAAGGATGACCAAGGATGATGCTACAGTAAGTAGCCAAGCGTTAGTTTACGTGGGTTAGCCAGGATGGTTATGGATTTTGCAGGATGCAATGTTGAGGGTAAATAGGGTTGTTTACTCGTTCAGGGGATGATAATACGGATTTTGGGTCAAGGATAACAAGCAGGATGCTGTAAGAGTGGGGCGTAACTTTTGTTACGCCTTAGTTTTATGTATTAACTTATTTTAGTGGTTTCACTTTAACCCCACCGGTTTTAACGATTAGCGTTAAATTTTGTGTGGCGGCACAACAACACTTTTTAGCATTTCATTTTCCATAATTAAAATACCTTGATAGGCATTTTCGCCATCACTTGAAAACTCAAACATAAATTCGCTTTTGATCCCCGGTTTGCCATTTTTTAAAATGCCAAAGCGGCGCTTTGTGCACGCTACGCTCATTAACTGAACCTGTAATTGTTCAGCTTGGCGCGCAGCATGACTGTTAGCAGCTTCTGCTACTTTTCGGTTTAGCCAAAATAAGTATATTACAGCGCCAATAGCGATAAACGTCCACAAAGTAGCCATTAAGAAAACAACCTTCCAATTGCGCGAGCGAGCGTTTCGCTGCGATTTTCTTTACGTAATAAGCCTAATAAGTGTGGGCGTATAGTGGGTATTGCAACTAAATCAGCAAATATACTGGGAAATAGCTCGGCAATTTGCTGGTGGTGCGCACAATTATCCATAAAAATATGTAAGCGCTCAGGCTCTTCTAGTTGAGCAAAAGAACGCCCTGCAATTGTTAAAAGTACATCTGAATCAGTACTAAGAGATGAGCTTAATGCAGCATCTACTAGTTGTGTACACAGCCCTTGCGCTTGGCCTTTTGAAAGTGAGCGCAGTGCGGCAGTCAGTGCAATTGTATCGTTATTTTCAATGGCTGTGTGGCCATAGGCCACTAAAAGCTCACTGAGTGATGGCGGTATTTCTACATGTTCAAGCATAGCGCTCAAAGGCTGTAATACTTCAAGTGGTAAATGCGGCCAAGCGTTTTGCAAGTTTGCTAAGTTGTTGTCGAGATTTAGGCGCAGTGCAAAATCGGCAATACCTTGTAGCGCAACGCTTTGCCAATCATCAAAACCTAAATCACCACTAAAGTACAGCTGCGTATGCTCGTAATATTTAGAGGCTGGCTGCTTTAACAATACTTTAAGTTGGGCGTTAAAAGCCGCTAATTTATTTGCATTAGGGGTAAACACATAAGGGTTATTATCTAGCTTACCATCGGCTTGCTCGCCGGTAATTTCGCTGCCAAGGGCTTCAATAACCATATTAGCGAAATGATCGCGGCTCGCACTCACTAATTTACTTTGCTCATCAAGTGGAAATTTTAAAAACCACACATAAGGTTCTTTACTTGCTTTGCTATCCCAAAATTGAATAGCCAGCCATGCATGCCCTGCAAGCGGATAAGGATAAGGAACTTGCGCTTGCTCGATAGCTAAAAACTGTTTTTTATCAAGCTTAGTAATATGCCTGCCAATATCAAAAGCACGCCATTGTGTACCGGCGCCATCTAAAAGTTGGCCAAGTGTCGCTATGTGTTCGCTCATCGTTATCTCAATTGTTTTTACTGCAAAATTACCTCAATTATACGCCATAGCAGGCATTGAGGGAACAGGGTATAATTGCCCCATAACGTAAAAAGAAGAGTGGTTATGTATCAACAAACGCAGGCTTATTTAAACCAATTAAGCACACTTTTAAAAAAACATAAGCTGTGGCAAATCACGCCAATAGAGGCAAATAAATTACAATCTCAAGTGCCGTTTTGTCACGATACTATGGCATTTGAGCAATGGTTACAGTTTGTATTTATTGAAAAAATGCAGCAATTAATAACGCTTAACCAACCATTACCACAAAACTTTGCTATTGCGCCCATGGCTGAAATGGCGTTAGTGGGTAAAACCGGCAGCGGCGAAATTATCGCGTTACTTAGTGAGTTTGATGCTTTTTTAGGTAAACCCCATGACTGAAAAGGGAGAACCTATAGCGTACGGCGAGCTTAATATTCTTTATCAAGACGACTACTTTGTTGCCATAGATAAGCCCGCAGGCTTATTGGTTCATCGCTCTTTTTTAGATAAACACGAAACGCAGTTTGCAATGCAGATGCTGCGCGACCAACTAGGGCAACATGTATTTCCGGTGCACAGGCTAGATAGACCAACATCAGGTGTGCTGTTATTTGCGCTAAGCTCAGAAGCCGCCCGAGACATGAACACGCTTTTTATTGAAGGCACGATTACAAAACGTTATTTAGCGCTTGTACGTGGTTTTGCACCTGAATCGGTATTTTTAGATAAACCATTAAAAGAAGAGCTTGATAAAATAGCTGACAAATTTGCTACGCAAAATAAAGCGCCACAAGCGGCGCAAACGCAATTTAATTGTCTGCATCAAGCCACGCTACCCATCCCTATTGGTAAATACCCCACGGTGCGTTACTCGCTCGTAGAGTGTTTTCCAAAAACTGGGCGAAAGCATCAGATTAGGCGCCACCTTAATCATTTATCAATACCTATTATTGGTGATGTAAATCATGGTGATAATCAGCATAATCAATTTTTTAGGGAGCATTTTGCACTTAGGCGGTTAATGTTATTTGCAACGCAGCTTAGCTTTGTGCACCCTTATACGCATAAACCCATCGTAATTAAAGCGCCACTAGGTGAAGACATGCTTAGTATATGTAAGCAACTAGGTTGGCCACAGCAAGAAAAGGATTATTAATGGCACATATTAGTATTTTTGTAGGCAGCGTTAACGGCGGCGCAGAACGTTTAAGCTACGACGTTGCAAATACAATAGAAAAAGCGGGGCACACTGCGAGCGTTATTAGTGAGGCCTCACTTGATGATATAAAAAACGCCTCACATATATTAATTGTTACCTCTACCACAGGGCAGGGCGATGTACCTAGCAATTTAGCAGGGCTCTACTTTGCTATGAATAGTACATTTCCGATGCTAACTGATAAGCCATTTGGTGTTATAGCCATGGGCGATAGATGCTACGGCGATACGTTTTGCGGTGCAGGGCGCAGCTTTGATGAGCTACTACGTGACTTGCAAGCTAAGCCGGTAGGAAACCGTTTAGAAATAGATGCCTGTGAAGACTTTGAGCCATGGCCTGTCGCAGAGCCTTGGTTAAAAGCATGGCTTGAAAAATTACCAGCTTAGTAAACTGCTTTATACCAATCCACATAATTAAGTGGTCTATTTTGAGGATGGATAAACGTGTTGATAGCAAAGCAAAAAATTCGCGATTTAGTTGTTCTCGGCAATTGTTCCTGCATTGCTCTACCTTCTGCATCCATGCAGTTGTAAATGAGATTTTTTTAACGCAGATAGTGACACGTTTAGTCCCTGAAAATGATTAAGTACTATTGCGGATTGGTATTATATGCACAAAACAAAAAAGGAGCGCATGCGCTCCTTTTTTTAATTATTAAACCGTGGGTTAACTACTTCTTACATCAACCTTAAGCTTTAACTTTTGGCCTGGTTGTAAATACTTTTGGCCGGCTAAGTTATTCCACTTAATAATTTCGTTTACGGTTAAATTAAATTTAGACGCAATACGTGCAAGCGAGTCACCACGGCGTACTTTGTAGGTAATGGTACGATTAGTACTTGCAGTTGCTTGTGGTTTACTCGCTGATTTATACACAGTGAGCTTTTGATTTAAGCGCAACACTGCGTTTTTCTTCAGTTTATTCCACGAGGCCAGCTCATCCATGGTGACATCGTATTCACGACTAATGTCCCACAGGGTGTCGCCACTTTTAACCGTGTGCGACAGCTTTGTACGGGTGGCTTTATTAGCGGCTAAACGCATTTGCTTAGGTAAATGTTCGCTATTAATTGCCCCATCGGTTAAGGGGACTAATAACTGTTGGCCAATACGTATGGTGTTTGACTTTAATTTATTAAGCGAGCGAATAGCACTGGTGCTGGTGGTAAACTTTTTAGCAATAACCGATAGGCTATCACCGCGCGCCACAGTGTATTGTTGCCAGCGTAAACGGTCTTTAACATCGGTTTGTGCCAGCTTTTGGCTAAACTGCTCAGCTTTATCGCTGGGTAACAATAAAAAGTGCGGGCCGTTAGGATCGGTCGCCCAGCGATTAAAGCCAGGGTTTAACCTGTATAGCTCAGTCAGGGTCATATCAGCCATATCAGCGGCCAGCGCTAAGTCTATCTGTGAGCCTACATCAACCACTTCTACAACTTGCGCGTTGATAACCGGCTTCCACTTTACATTAAACTCATCAGCGCGTTTTAATAAATCGGCAAGGGCTAAAAGTTTTGGTACGTACGCGGTGGTCTCGCTAGGTAAATCCAAAGACCAAAAGTCGGTGGGTAAATGCTTTTTACGATTTTTCTTAATCGCACGCATTAAACGCCCTTCGCCTGAATTATAAGCCGCAATGGCGTTTAACCAATCGCCCTCAAGGGTTTTGTGTAAATACGATAAGTAATCAAGAGCGGCACGCGTAGATTGCACTATGTCGCGTCGGCCGTCGTACCACCAGTTTTGTTTTAAATCAAAACGCTCGCCTGTGGCTGGCATAAATTGCCAAATACCCGAAGCACTGCGATTAGAGTAGCCAAATGGGTCAAACGCGCTCTCTACAATAGGTAAAAGCGCGATTTCGATAGGCATTTCGCGCTTTTCTACTTCTTCAACAATAAAGTGTAAGTAAGGTTCTGCGCGTTTTGAAATGCGATCTAAATAAGCTTGATGACGTGCATAGTAATTACGCTCAGTAACAACAGGGCGGTTTTGCGGTACTTCAATAGACAGTTGGTAGCGAATACGCTCCCACACATCGTCAAAAATGGGGGCGTCTTCGCTCTGTTCAACGTGTTGATATTGTGCGTTTACCATCAATGCATTGTTAATATCGTTAGGGCTTGCGCCTTCTAAGCGCTTATTTGCTTGGGTAGCAGCTTGTGCGTCTGAATCTACGGTTGTTAAAGTTTGACAACCACTTAGCGCAAGCGCCAAGGCAATTAATAGAGGAGATTTATTCATATATACCAATACATCAGGTAAAAAAACTCGGCGAATACTACCCGTTATGAGTCAACATTGCCACTTAACGACCAACTTTAACATGTTGATAAAACCATTCGCTATTTTTAAACCAATGGTTTTATCTAGGTCATACCTAACCACGATGCTGCAAAATTAATGACAGCAGGTCAACATATCTTAACTAAAAGTTGTCTTTGAATCGTCTCAGACTGGCAAAGTTTTCCCAGGGTTCATTGTTTTTTGTAACCAACACAAACTCTTTTGGAATTAACTCTGTAATTGTCGGTAGGTCGCTGCGCATAAATGGATTAACTTTTAGCTCTTGGTCTATTGTACTTGGCAGTGTAATTTCGTTGTTAGCACGCTGTGCATCTACTTTATCGCTGTATTGGAGTAGTTCAGGGTTACGCGGCTCTACGGCTTTTGCAAATGCTAAATTGGCTTGTGTGTATTCATGGGTGCAATACACTTTGCAGGTTTTAGGTAGCTCACGCAGTTTATTAAACGAGTGCCACATTTGCTCTGGCGTGCCTTCAAATAATCGCCCACAGCCACCACTAAAAAGCGTATCGCCTGTAAAGGCCAACTCTTCATGAGTATAACAAATGTGATCAAGCGTATGGCCTGGGGTAGTAATAATATTAAAACGCACACCCAATACCTCAATGCTATCGCCATCAACCAGAGTGTTGGTGACTCCCGCAAAAGGACTGTTTATAGGGCCGTACACGGCAATACTTGGAAACTGTTTTAGAAGCTCGGCTACGCCACCGGTATGATCGCTATGATGATGGGTAATTAAAATACCACCAAGTTGTAAATTATGCTCTGCTAAATGTGCCATAACGGGCTGAACGTCGCCAGGGTCAACCACCCATGCTAGGTCGCTATTATGGGTAGTTAAACACCAAATGTAATTATCAGAAAAGGCTTTAATTGCTTTAACTTGCACCATATTAATTTGCTCTATAAAGTGACAGATAACACCTAGTATAACGAGCTATAAAAATGAAACCAGCCCTTAGTTTTCAAGAAGGACCCAAACCGCTGTCATGGCAGCAGTTCCCTCATGGGGACTATTTACGTGCTGACATTGAACAAAAAATGGATCAATGGCTGCCACGTATGTTTGGCTACCATATGCTTAAATTGGGGAATTTAAGTGGCGAGCTTAATACCAGTGTAAGCACTATAAAGCACCAAGTATGTGTTGCCGAAGAGGGGCCTTACACAGGTGTGATAGCCGATATAGACGAGTTGCCTTTTTATGAGCACAGTGTGGATGCGTGTATTTTAAGCCACTGCTTAGAGTACCACTCAGACCCTCATCACATATTACGCGAGGCGCACCGCACGCTAATACCCGGTGGTTACATTGTTATTACCGGATTTAATCCGTTTAGCTTATGTGGATTGGCGCAAATGTTGCCTTTTAGCGGCCAAAAACTGCCGTGGACGGGGCGTTTTTTTACGCCTGCGCGGGTAAAAGATTGGCTTAATTTATTGGGGTTTGAAATTATTAGCGATGAGCGCTTTATTTACTCATCTCTTGCGCGTGGTAACAGACTTTCGCGGTTTGCATTTTGGCGCAGTTTTGCCAAACAGTATTTAAAACCTATGGGGAGTGTGTACATGCTGGTGGCGCGAAAACGCGTAGCTCCGCTTACGCCTATAAAACCTAAGTGGCATGCAAGGCCGCAGTTTTCACCCGTAAAAGGGGCAGGGCTTAGGCAAACCTCAAAACAGCACTTTAAGCAGTGTGAGCAAAAAAATAATAATAGTTAAAGAAAGTAAGACGCACTTTTTTATTGGCTCGATAAACCTAACATTCATGACATTAAAAAGTGCGTAAGCTTTAACGGGTTAAGGCTGATAGCCTTCATCATCAAGTAGATTACTACTGCTTGCTGCGTCACGTGCTAAATCGTCAACTATTTCGTTATATTTATGTCCGCTATGCCCTTTGACCCATTTCCATGTAACCGCGTGCTCACTGCAAGCGCTATCTAGGCGTTTCCATAAATCGACATTTTTAACCGGTTTTTTTGCTGATGTTTGCCAGCCTCGCTTTTTCCAATTTGCAATCCACGATTCAATGCCTTGCTTAACATATTGGCTATCTGTGGTGAGGTTAACTGTGCAAGGGCGGGTAAGTGATTCAAGGGCAACAATGGCTGCGAGCATTTCCATGCGGTTGTTCGTGGTGAGCTTATACCCTTGGCTTAATTTTTTTTCGTGGCCGTTATAAATCATAAAAATACCATAACCACCCGGGCCCGGATTACCTAAACATGAGCCATCGGTGTAAATCTCTACGGTTTTTTGCACTGTTTTACCTTGATATTATGTACAATAAAGTGATTATAGAAAGATACCAGAGTCAGGCTAAATTCGATATGGCACGTAGACAAATAGTTTTAGATACAGAAACCACCGGCATCGACCCCAAACAGGGGCACCGCATAATAGAAATTGGGTGTGTAGAATTAGTAAACCGACGTCTAACCGGAAATAATTTTCATGTTTACATTAACCCACAGCGCAGCATTGAAGAAGAAGCAATAGATGTTCACGGTATTACCAATGAGTTTTTACGTGACAAACCACTTTATCGCGATATAGCGCAAGAGTTTTTTGACTACATTAAAGGCGCAGAGCTTGTAATACATAACGCCCCGTTCGATGTTGGCCACATGGATAACGAGTTTGCGCTGCTTAACCAAGGCTATCCAAATACGCACGAGTACTGCCAAGTTCTCGACACCCTTAAAATGGCGCGTGACTTGCATCCTGGTCAAAAGAATAACCTAGATGCCTTGTGCCGTCGTTATGACATAGACAACGCCAAACGGACCTTACACGGCGCGTTACTGGATTCTGAAATTTTAGCCGATGTTTACCTTGCCATGACTGGTGGGCAAACCAAGCTAAACTTAAACCAAAATAAAGATGACGGCAGCGAGCAACAAGCTGGCGGCATAAGGCGCCTAAGTAGTAACCGAGCACCTTTGGTTGTATTGCGCGCAAACGACGCAGAGCAAAGCGCACACGAAGCACGACTCGATCTTGTAAACAAAGAAGGCGGCCACTGTTTATGGCGCGCTGAATAAGGCCAACTATGAAAACGATGTATTTTATAACTGCACTATGCGCCGCCTCGCTGTTTAGCGCCAGTGCGTTTGCCGTTAAGCAAGTAGAGCTGCTCAAACGCGACGGCCAACAAAATGAAATACCGCTACTAGATAACCGTTTTCGTATAGACAGCCAATTAGACGAAATAACCTTACTATTTTTTAGAAAGCCAGGGTCGCCTGCGGTTATTTTAGTTAGGCCCGATGGCAGCAAATACTTTGCCACCAACGCCGTTAAAGATCCCAATCTTGATTGGTTTGATGAGCTTAGTTACGATTTAATCACCATAAAAAAACCGATGGCGGGCCCATGGCAAGTTATTGGCCGTATTTTGCCCGACAGCCGCATTGTGGTTTTGGGGGAGGTGTCTTTAAAAGCACAGCCGTTACCCCCTATGCTGTTTAGAGGTGAGACAATAAAAATAACGGGCGAAATTTTAAATGATGATGAGCCTATCGATGCAAACTTATTTAAAGATGTGGTAAGCCTTAACGTTGACTTTGTAAGCACCAACGATGAAAGCTACGCAAACTTTGGTGCCGGCATTCAAGAAGTTGCCGAATTTAAAGACGATGGGCGCGGCTTTGACGAGCGTCCTAAAGATGGGGTGTTTACTGGCGAATTTAAATTAGACTTTCCAGCAGGGCAGTGGACGCCAGAGCTCTACATAGCCACTCCTTTACTACAACGACGTATTGTGCAAGAGCCTATTATTGTGCATGAACCGCCATTTAAACCTGAAATAGCGTTGGCAGAGCTTGATACCGATGAGCACTTGCTAACTATTAATATAGATAGCCGCATAGTTAAACCCGAAACCGTTATTGTACAGGGGAAAATTTATTACCCTAACAATGAAGAGCAAATGTTTACGATTGACGCGCAAGCAGGTGATACACGACAACTGGCAATTAAAAACTATGATTGGGGAAGATACAGCGTTGAACTGTCTGTTTTTGGTACTAATATAAACGGGCGTGAGTTTATGGCCACAATACCAACGTACAAGTTTGAGATAGAAAGACCCATAGAAGCAGTGCCCGAAATAGACCCAGCTACGCTGATTGATCAAAACCTCCCTTTGGAAACAGAGCCCGTTGAAGAAAAAATGGCCACTTCTACATTAGTGATTTTAATCGCGGGCTGTAATTTGCTCATTTTATTGTTAGGCTGGTTAGCAATTCGTATTTTCGTACAGAAAAAACCAATCAAATTTAACTTTAAACTCCCTTTTTTAAACAAAAAGAAAGTAGGCAGTGAGCACGATGCCGAGGCAGAAAAAAATCAAGTCGGCAAAAATGGCTCAAAAAGTGACAAATCAGGTGAAATTTTAAACCTTTCGATGTCAGATGACTAAAAAACCTGTAAAAAAACAAAAAAGCCCTTGACGAAGTAGGGGCTGATTCGTATTATTCACGCCGCTGCAAAGGGAGACCTAAGCAGAAACGAAAATGCGGAGTGGTAGTTCAGTTGGTTAGAATACCGGCCTGTCACGCCGGGGGTCGCGGGTTCGAGTCCCGTCCACTCCGCCAT
>NZ_PNCT01000030.1:0-87884 GCF_005887365.1 Pseudoalteromonas sp. S3785
CAGGGTAGATATCGGGTTTAATTGTAGACCCCAAGCTTGCTTGCGTGACGGGCAAAGCCCGTAGAATGATTAATTCACAAAGAGGGTAAGAGGCGCTGCGCTTTTAGAGGAAGAGATTTATTAAAAACGATTAATGGCTTATGTATTCTCATTTGCTCCTCATTTGTTTCTCTTTGTGGATTATTTTTTAATTTAAAAATTTGCGCTTTTCACGTGAGCCAGCTCTACGCCTACCACCAAGGTGTAGGTATGGGTTTTACTTGTAGACGCCAAGCTTGCTTGCATGACGGGCAAAGCCCGTAAAATGATTAATTCACAAAGAGGGTAAGAGGCGCTGCGCTTTTTGAGAAAGAGATTAATTAAAAACGATTAATGGCTTATGTATTCTCATTTGCTCCTCTTTTGTTTCTCTTTGTGCAAGGATTTTTAGGCTTTGCTTATAGTAATGAAGTTATATAAAACAAAAAAACGCGATACTTTATTGCTAAAGCATCGCGTTTTAAAAGTGCTCTACAAACAAACTTAAAGCAAATTACATGCTTTGTGCGTAATTATATAAAGCCTTTAAAATGGTCAGGTTCTTTTCGCTGTCGTCGTGCTCATGGGCCAAGTTTTCAAGGGTGATCATAAAATCTTGTGCACTGATAGAAGGTTGATCTTCCCCGTGCATTAGCTTGTTTTGACAATACTGACGCCATTGGTCAAGTTCTTGTTGGTTTAGTGTTTCTGGCCAGTTTCGTGCACGGTATCTAAACAGTAATGTATTGAACTTTTTATCTTCAAAATCTAAATTTAAGCCAGCGAGTTCCTCTGGTTTAGCATCACGTATAATCGCAAATTTTGCTTTGTCGGCGTGGCTTGTAAAGCCATCGTAAAGTAGGTAATCAACGTTAGTGGTGGCACTGTAATCGCCTTTTTCGTTAAATACTTCAGTTACCTTATCGCGAAGCTCGGTATTGGCTTTTAAAATAGCTAAATTCGCGAGGCACTGCTCACGGTCAATTCCCAAACGGGCTGCATTTTCAGGCAATAACGTTTTAGCAGGCGCTAAAATAGGGCACTTATTTAAATGCACCAGTTTTAAACCAACAGGTAAATCACCCTCGGCTAAATCAATACGTTTTGTATATAAACGGGTGCGTAACTCTTCTACATTTAAATCAATGAGTACTTGCGGGCTTTGGGTTAAATCAAAACAAATAACCGCGTTTTTATTTACCGGGTGAAAGCTCATAGGCGCCACCCATGTGGTACAGCCCTGCATTGCAGGAATACGCGATGATGTATGCACTAGCGGCGTCATGTTAAATACATCTACTAACTCACCGAGCGCTTTTTTATTACGTAGCCCAAAAAAGAAGTTATACAGCTTTGGCTGTTTTTCTTTTATTAGTTTAGCCAGTGCAATAGTGGCGGTTACATCGCTTAGCGCATCGTGCGCAGCAGCGTGTTCAATACCATTTGCTACCGTTAAATGCTCAAGCTTAAAGCTTGGGCTACCGTCTTCTTTTAACGGCCATTCAATCCCCTCAGGTCGAAGTGCGTAACATGCACGTACTAAATCAATAATATCCCAGCGGCTATTATTGTTTTTATATTCACGCTCGTACGGGTCGTAAAAGTTACGATAAAAGCTATAACGGCTTACTTCGTCATCAAACCGAATACTGTTATAACCAGCCACACAGGTATTTGGCACACTAAATTCGGCATGAATTTTTGCAATAAACTCAGCTTCAACCAAACCTTTTTTCATCGCCACTTGTGGCGTAATACCCGTAATTAAACACGCCTCAGGGTGGGGCAAGTAATCCGCTTGCGGCTTACAATATTCAATAAGCGGCTCGCCAATTATATTTAAATCAAGATCGGTACGAATACCCGCAAACTGGCTCGGCTTATCCTTTTGAGGGCTCGCCCCCCATGTCTCATAATCGTGCCAGTAGATTGTTACTTGATTTTGCTCTTGATATGCCATGCTAAAAACCCTGAGTAGTTAACTTAAATGCGTCTAAATACGCGCCAAGTTACTAAAATAATGAATTATTTAGATTATGGCATATGGGCGAGGGAGTTTATAGGTTTGCGCTTGATAAGGGAGTTAAATTAGTGGGTGTTTACTAATTATACTTTATGCACTTGCTATGAATTGCTTACTAGTTTGGCATTAGACTAAAGTCTATAAGTTAATTTTATTCACTTATTGGTTTTGTTTTAATCGTTTGTCGTTTTTATTGTAATTCTCTAAAGTTCAGTTGTCGGCAACAAGCACGACTAACTCAACAGGAATATAATCATGAAAAGCTCACTTATCAAAACCATCGCTCTTGGCTCTTTATTAACTTGCTCAGCTGCTGTAATGGCTGATACAAGTGACTACAAATTAATGGTTATCGAACAAGCCACTGCACCACAGCCACTTGAGCAGTCATTTAACAGCTGTGCTCTTAATGTTAAATCTAAGAATTACGCTGAGGCTGAAGCAATTTGTACAAAAGCAATTGCACTATTAAAAGATGCAGATGGCCCTAAATTTAAAGTACGCCAACTTACGTCATTCGCGTTAAGTAACCGAGGGGTTGCGCGCTTAAAATCTAATAATGATACAGCAGCTATTGCTGATTTGTACGAGGCAGCGCAAATGTCTAACAGTACAATGGTATCTCACAATTTAACACTTGCTAAAGAAGAGCTTGCACTATAAAAAAGTGCTAAACATGCTTTAATTAAGCCTGTGTATAAAAAGCCCATGTTAAGTTTGTACTTAACATGGGCTTTTTACGTTACGGGGCTTAAAAGGGCAATGTAAAAAGTGAACACTAGTTGGTTTATACATATAAGAGAGCAAGACTATGGATGTCACGAGTACGTTGAGTATATTTGAAATCAGCGCGATTTTTTTTACAATAACCGCATTACTTGCTTATATTAATAACCGGTTTATTGGCTTGCCAACCACCATTGGAGTGATGGTTATCTCGCTTTTGGTATCTATTGCTGCGATATTTTTGGGCTTTTTAGGGTTTGATAAACTTATTGATTACGAAGTAAGCCTACTTGATCAACTCAATTTTACTCACGTTTTGCTCGATGGCATGCTCTCCATGCTGCTTTTTGCAGGGGCGCTGCACGTAAATGTAAGTGACTTAAGGCGTTATAAATTACCCATAGGTATTTTAGCGTGTGCCGGTACGCTAATTTCGACAGTTATTATTGCTGCTGCGTTATACCTTGTGGTGCCTTTATTAGGGTTTAACCTATCGTTCATATGGTGTTTATTATTTGGTGCGTTGATTTCGCCAACTGATCCCATCGCAGTAATGGGAATTTTACGCTCTGCGGGCGCCCCTAAAAGTATTGAAACTGTTATAGCGGGGGAGTCGTTATTTAATGATGGTATAGGCGTGGTCGTGTTTGCGCTTTTATTAGGCATTTTAACCAGTGGTGAAATACCTACTACTTATTCTGTTGCTCATACGCTCGCTGTTGAGGCGGGAGGCGGTATTGCATTTGGTTTAGTATTAGGGGGTGCTTTAAATTATTTATTAAAGGCGATAGATAGCTACCAAGAAGAAGTATTACTTACGCTAGCGGGTGTTATAGGCGGTTATGCATTGGCGAGCCTCTGGCACTTATCGGGACCACTTGCAATGGTTATGGTGGGGTTAATGGTGGGTAATCACGGCCGTAATTTAGCAATGAGTGATAAAACCCGTCACTATGTTGATTTGTTTTGGGAACTTATTGATGAAATTTTAAATGCCATTTTATTTGTGCTAATTGGCCTTGAGGTGGTGATGATTATGTACTCCGCTAATCTGCTGGTGGCGGGCGTTTTAACTATTTTTATTGCGCTAGGCGCACGCTTAATTGTGGTTGGCTTAACAACAAGTGTTTTTAATAAACAGCTTGAACTGCCCTGCGGTGCATGGAAAGTGTTAACCTGGGGAGGTTTACGTGGCGGGATCTCTGTGGCGCTTGTATTGCAGTTACCTGATGGAGCGCAGCGTAATATATTACTTGCTTTAACATATGCAGTAGTGGTTTTTTCAATTTTAGTGCAAGGCTTAAGCGTAGGAAAAGTCGCAACAAGCATAAAAGCTAAATAATTTTAACGCTTTATTTTTGTACAGTTTAGTGGCGTGTATGCATAGCCACTGCATACCACTTGTTTTAAAACTTTTTTCAAAACAAGCAGTAACTACACTAGTTTACATGCTGTTAAACATTTAAGTTTGTACGTATATTAGACTAAAGTCTATAGGTTAAATTTCTTCACTTATTGAGTTTGTTTTTCTCGTTTGTCGGTGCTGAGCTATTACTCTAAAGTTCAGTTGTCGGCAACAAGCGCGACTAACTTAATTAGGAAAGACAAACCATGAAACGTACACTTTTAAAAACCATCGCTCTTGGCTCATTACTAACTTGCTCAGCAGCTGTAATGGCTGATTCAAGTGACTACAAACTAATGGTTATTAAAACCGAAACTGCCCCGCAGCCTCTTGAACAGTCATTCAATAGCTGTGCGCTTAATGTTAAATCAAAAAACTACGCTCAAGCAGAAGAAATTTGTACTAAAGCCATTGCACTGTTGAAAGATGCACAAGGCCCTAAATTTAAGGTACGCCAGCTTACATCGTATGCGTTAAGTAATCGTGGTGTTGCACGCTTAAAAGCACATAACGATACCGCAGCATTAGCTGATTTATATGAAGCAGTACAAATTTCTGAAAACACATTAGTGTCTCATAACTTAACTCGTGCTAAAGAAGAGCTTGCCTTATAAAGCAATTTAATTAGCGAGAGTCACAAAAAAGCCCCTACCTATTTATATTAGGTAGGGGCTTTTTTGTGCGTGTAATAAAATTTTTTTATAAAACTCACATGTAAATTTAAAAGCGAGAAAGCCCGTTTTAGAAAGCTTTATTTTTGGAATTATTACTTTATACCTGTTTTTTATACGAGGTTTCTGTAAAATTAATGAGTTAACATTTGTTATTGATTTATAACACCTGTTATTGACGTAATCATTCAACTAAATATAAGCAGGTTATATGATTTTCTATATTGTCGGGTTGAGTACATTGGTTATTATTTTGTGTTTAGCTATTTATGTTATTTATAGCAATATACGCAAAAACCGAGTAAGAAAAACTAAGGAATACAATGTGCTGTTTGATAAAGACACCATTGTAGATGAGCTTATTACTCAACTTACGGATAAAAACCAAGCCCAAGCAGATAAATATAAAAAAATAAAAGGCAAAGAAGAGATCCTTGCAACATTTATAGAATTGCATCGCTCAGGTAGTTTTTGTGCGCATTTAAGCGAGCAAGAAATTATTTACTTTGTTAAGAAAAAACTAAACATGGAGAGTAATGAAAATGGATAGCGATAAAAAAGCGGTTCCAGAAGAAAAGTCACAATCATTTATAGGTCGTTTTGGTCGCCGAAATGTCATTTTAGTAACATCAATAGTGGTTGTGCTGGCTGTTATAGCAACACTTACTTCACAAGTTATTTCTTGGAACGAAGCTGACGAGCGTTTAGTTCATCAATCGGCGTTTACCGGAAAGTTAACGGTTATTAACCAAGCTGGCCCATACTTAAAAGCATTTGGCACTACATCTGCTTATAAAAAGGTTATATCGATTAACTTTACGGGTGACGAAAACGCGACTGCGAGTGCAATTGTACCTCTTATTCCAATACGCTTTTTGGATACAACAACCGGTGGTGCACGTGGTGTATCGCGCTTTAGGTTGCCAGGCAATGTACCAGCCACTGAAAAAGGTGAATTACGTGGATTACTAAAAATACACGAAGAGTTTGGTTCGCAAGATACGCTTATATCTAATTTACTTATGCGTGCTACTACAGAAAACGTTAAAGCGTCGGCGCGTATGATGTCGGTTGAGCAGCATTATTCTGGTGGAAACGGGCAACTTAGCCAAGACTTCTCTGATCAACTTACTAATGGTATTTTTGTTACTGAGCAAATAATCAGCAGCGGTGAGCGGGATAAAAGCGATGAACTAGGTAGTTTAAGTAAACAGCAGCGTGTAACGGTAAATATTAAATCTGATAAAGAGGGTAAACCGCTGCGTAATGCGCCGATTTTAGGTGCGTATGGTATTACTGTTGTAGATGCAAGTATTATTGATATTGACTACGAAAGTAAAGTAAACGCGCGCTTAGAAGCGCAAAAGCAAGCAGCTGCAGATGAAGCCTTGGCACGTCAAAATCTTAAAAAAGCAGAGCAACAAGCGCGTACAGAAGTTGCCTTAGGCGAACAAGCAATAGCAAAGCAGCGGGCAGAGTCTGAAAAGCTTAAAATTAAAGAGCAAATCGATGCCGAGCGTATTAAAGCGAATGCTATTATTTCTGCGCAGCAACGTGTAGCTGTAAAAGCTGAGTTGGCTAAAGAGCAAGAAGAGATATTAAAGCAACAGCGTTTAGAAGCACTAGGCATGGATGTGTTAGCTGAGGCACGCTTACGTGCCAAATCAGCTGCGCTTGATCCTAAATATGTGTTTGATGAAACATTAAAAGCTGAGGTGAAAATTCAAACTGCTTTATTCAATAGTTTAGGTAAAAGTCGTTTAGTGCCTGAAATTGTAATAGGTGCAGGGCAAGGCGAACAAAGCAATGGTTCTGAATTTATGCGATTATTAGCGGCAGATGCGGCTTTAAGTCTTAAAAAACGTTTAGAAAAAGACCAAAAATAAACAATTAAATATACAAGCAATAGTGAGTTTTTAGCTATAAAGACTCTACACCAATAAAAACGCTGGCTGATATATCAGGCAGCGTTTTTATTGTGTGTTTTTTGCTATTGTATTATGCAGATAAGCCTATACCAATGCGTAATAATACTTAATTAAGCGAATTGGTATTAGATGCTAGTGAAAACAGTTTTTTAATTACACAGTAAAAAGAGGGAGTAGTATTGATGGGCTCTAGCAAAAATCAGCTTAATTTAGACTTAGGACAAGAGCATATTACTATCCAACGCCGTTATGAAGCATTGGGCGCAGTTAACGACTTTTTAATTGCGGTGTGGTTTTTAATTGGTAGTTTTTTCTTTTTAAATGAGTCATTAATTGAAAGCGGTACCTGGCTTTTTATAGCGGGCAGTGCGCAATTAATTATAAAGCCTGTATTAAAATTAATGAGTTTAGTTCACGTTAAAAAAGTGTTTCATTCTAATAATACTCACTAGGCGTTAAGGTATTGTCATTAATAATTTAATGACTATTTGCAACAAAGGGAATGCAATGAGAGTCTTAAAGTGGACTTTGGGCGCAGTTTTAATTTTATTAATAGCGGGTTTACTCATTCCTGAGAAGCTAGTAATTCCTGTGCAAGACGCTACAAGTAAGGATTGGAATCACAATACATTTTGGTATGCGCCATGGGGGTGCTCTGGTGTGCATAAAGGCATTGATATTTTTGGCGCTAAAAACACGCCTGTGGTTGCTGCAACAAGCGGTATTGTTATTTTTTCAGGCGAACTAAACCAAGGTGGCAAAGTGGTTGCGGTATTAGGTGCAAAATGGCGCGTGCACTATTTTGCACATTTAAATGACTACCATGTAGGTGCAGGGGATGTAGTTAACATAAACAGTCAAATTGGCTTACTGGGTGATACCGGTAATGCTGCAGGAAAGCAACCTCATGTGCATTATTCTATACTATCGCTTGTGCCTATACCGTGGCTTTATACAACACAAAGCCAAGGGTGGAGAAAAATGTTTTTTTTAAACCCGCATAAAAAATTGATTGCTCACTAACCCAGTTTTACTTATAGCTGGGCCTTTACCAAATTAACTGCCAGCGTAGTTAAATCACTTGTTTTGCTGTATTTTTGAGAGTGAAAGAAACGCTATTTACAGCAGGTATTAGACTAAAGTCTATAAGTTAGATTTTCTCACTTATTAGGTTTGTTTTTATCGTTTGTCGCTGTAACCAAAATTATCTAAAGTTAAGTTGTCGCCAACAAGTACGACTAACCAAACAGGAAGATAATCATGAAACGTACACTTTTAAAAACCATCGCTCTTGGCTCATTCTTAACTTGTTCAGCTGCTGCAATGGCTGATCAAAGTGACTACAAATTAATGGTTATTGAAGATTCTGTAACCGCAGCGCCGGAGTTTGAACAGCCATTTAATAGCTGTGCACTTAATGTAGAGTCTAAAAACTACACAGAAGCGGAAGCCATTTGTACACAAGCAATAGCCTTATTAAAAGAAAGCCGTGGCCCACGTTTAAAAGTACGCGAACTTACATCGTTTGCATTAAGTAACCGTGGTGTAGCCCGCATGATGGCCAAAAAAGACACCGCAGGCCTTTCAGATTTATACGAAGCGTACCAAATCTCTAAAAACTCACTGGTATCTCATAATTTAACGCGCGCTAAAGAAGATTTATCTTTATAAAACCATTATAGCGCGATAAAAAAGCCGATGAAAGGACAACCCTGCATCGGCTTTTTTGTACTCAATTAAAAGTGTTATAGCGTGTTTTTATCGAATAGGCCAAAACTGTTATAAATCGATTTTTGTTTGGGCAATTGGCTTGTTTGAGTTGTTGAGCAACTATTATTAGTTAATAAGTATAGCGCCTCGCTTAGAAGAGGGTCTTTGGTATCGCCCCAATCAGAATTAATTGTATCTTCGGCGTAACAATCTGCAGGTAAACCATCAAAGTAATCACCATAACCAGCTGAGTTAGTCATTTTAAAGTTTATTGCAAACACAACGTGGTCACAAAGTTGATTAATATCCATGCCAACAGGCTTTCCTCCTGTGCTTGTGCCAACTACCTGAACATCAATGTAAGGTTCTAGCGCATTTATTATCACTTCGCTAGCAGACAATGTTTGTTCAGTGGTAAGTATTACTACACGAGGTAAATTAAGGCGTGGTTGGTTATTATTCAACTCAAAATCTACGCTGTTAGTTTCACGGTTTTTATTATATTCGTAATTAAACATAGGCTTGCCAAGCACGTTCTCAGCAGCAATTTGGCTTGCTAGCTGTTTAGCTACATTAAGGTAACCGCCGCCGTTGTAGCGTAAATCAAGTACTAGCTCTGAAACGTCCTCTTGTTCGAATAACAAAAATGCGTCATCTAAGTCTTGTGCACTGCGTTCAATAAAGCTATTAAAGGCCAAGTAGCCAACCTTACCTGTGTTAGATTCTAAAATGCGGGCATCTAGTACAGTGTTTGTGGTAACTGTGGCGCGTGCCATACTGCCGGTTTGTTCTTCGCCGTTTAAATCTATCCATGTTACGTCTACTGTATAGCCTTCTTCTTCAGGCCCCAATAAGACATCGTAGTCAAACGTATTGTTGGTTATTGCTTCTTCAATATTTATACCATTCATTATGGTGATTAATGAGCCTCTGGTTAACCCCATAGCTGCCGCGTTACCATTGTCAAATACATACTTTACAAGAAGACCGTTAGACTCTATTTTGTTTGCTAAACCATAACCAAAATAACTCGCGTTAAGGTATCGGTCTTCATATTCTTGCGCGGTGACTACATAACTGTATTTATCTAATTCTACTTGCGATTTAACTTCGGTCATTAAATCGCTTAATGAATCAAATGTAGATGGGTTTGTTGAGGTATTTAGCTGCTCACTCCAAAGGTAATCTGTTTGAAGGTAGTCCCAAAGGGCTTCGTTTTGTGCGGTTTGACTAGCGCATACTGCAGGGTCGGAACTTATAGCATTGCCTTCGTTTTCTGAGGAACCCCCACATGCACAGAGTAATAAAATTGAGCTAGATAAAATTATATTTTTTGTTTTTTTAATCATGACAATCCTTGTAAGTTTTGGGTTAATTAACAAACCTACAACACTAATGCCTTTATGGCAACACGTAACTATTGTGTAAATTATTGAGTTTATTATCGCTTTTATAAGATTAATTTTTTAAAAAAGCGAGAGGTTTTACTAAAGGCTGTGCATATATAAATATGTTAAGAGTATTAAATTTCTTTATATTTGCGGCTATTTTCATTAAAGTACCTAAAATAACGAATTCAGTTAATATTAATTTTTGTAAACAAGCTTGTGTTTAATGACATTTAGCTGTTTTGTGCATGTTCTAATTAAAACTAAAAATAAATAAGTAATTGCACTTTGAATGGAACTGCGTGATTTTAGCGCAGATAAAAGGATTTAAAATGAAACTCAACTTCAATCGCATTGTTGCCTCTTTTGTTGCAGCAACTATTAGCCTCTCTGTAACTGCTGAAGATATAGAGCTGTACGTTAACCATAACGTAGAAACCGATGAAAACCCCCGCGTAGTGATTATTTTTGATACCTCCGGAAGTATGGGAAGTAAACTTCCTAACAACGGGCCTAAAAAAATAGATGCGGCTAAAGATGCCATGACCCAACTAGTCAACGATAATAACACCATCGACTTTGGATTAATGCGCTTTAATGGTGACCACGGGGGCTATGTTATGGCTGGCTTGGGTTCATCACATGACACTATTTTGTGGCAGATAAATAAGCTTCCTGCCAGTGGTAATACCCCAGTTACAGAAACCCTCTGGGAAGCCTACCTATACATGACAGGGCAAACCGTTTGGTATGGACAAAATACTAATCAACGAGACTTTAGCGTAGAGACCAATGATAACCCCTTAACGCCACCGGACTATATATCACCTTTTAAACAAAAGTATGGAGCAGCGGAGCGCTGTGATAACTCTATAAATTTAATTTTAATGACCGACGGCGACCCGACTCAGGATAATAACCGTAATAACGATATTAAAGATTTATACAAACAAAAATTTGGTTACAACCCCAGTAAAACAAGTAGTAGTTATTTAGCGGCTCTAGCCCAAATTATTCATGGTACAAAAGATGTTGAAATAGATCTATACGAAAACACACCCGAGGTGGCAGACACAGGACGCGTATTTACTATAGGCTTTGGTAGTGGCATGAGCAGTAAAGGTAAAACGCTGCTTGAAAAAACCGCTGAACTTGGTGGAGGCGAGTATCTTCACGCAGATACCTCAGCAGAGCTCTCCGAAGCATTAAATAATACTATTTCTAGAATACGTGAAGTAAACGATAGCTTTTCATCGCCTACGGTTGCCAGTAATAACGTTGACCAAACCCGCAGCCGAGACGCAATTTATTTTGCAATGTTTTATCCTGAAACAGGCGCTCGTTGGGGCGGGAATTTAAAAAAACTAGCTATGTCGGGCTCTACCATTGTTGACTCAACAGGTAATGAGGCAATAGGTGACGATGGCTTAATTAAAGAAGACGCTCGCACGTTTTGGCTACCCTCAAATAAACCGGCCGATGGTAATTTAGTCGCACAAGGGGGCGTAAACTACTTACTTTCAAGTTTAGATTCACAAAGCCGTAAGCTGTATATAGATTCAGGCGGCAAAATTGTTGATTTTACCTTTGATAGAGTAAAAGAAATTTTAAATATAGTGTCAGATGCCATCGGGGGCATCATACCAGGTACTGATATTGCTATCTCGAGCACTGATATTAGCTGGGCAAGAGGCATGGATGTAGATAACGAAGATGGTGATGCCTCATCAGTAGATCAGCGTGCTAATATTTTTGGTGATCCTTTGCACTCTAAGCCGGTATCTATTGATTATGGTGATGGCAACATACGTATTTTAGTGGGTACTAATGCTGGCTTTTTACACATGTTTAACGATAAAGGTGACAGCATTGAAGAAGAGTGGGCGTTTATACCTGCTGAGCTTTTAAAAAATATACCTGCACTTCGTACCAATCAAGCCAATACCAAAGTGTATGGTATGGATGGGCCCATTAGTGTGTTTTTTAACAATAAAAGTTTAAACAGTGACGGCTTAAATGAGGGCGTAATAGATGCCACTAAAGGTGATGAAGTATGGGCATTTGCTGGTATGCGTCGTGGGGGGGAAAACTATTACGCACTTGATATTAGCTCACCAGATAAACCAAAACAGTTATGGAATAAACCTATTGTTGGTGGCTCGCAAGGGTTTGAATACTTGGCTCAAACCTGGTCTAAACCGCAAATAGCCTATATTAAGGCGTTTGGCGATGAGCCTTTACTGGTATTTGGTGGCGGATACGATACAAACAAAGACAACGCAATTCGTAGTGAGGATGACTCTGGTACAGCCATTTACATTGTTAAAGCTAAAACCGGTGAAAGAGTATGGGCATTAACACCCGATGATAACAATTTTCAAGGTAAGCACAGTATAGCTGCCGATATAGCAACGCTTGACTCCGATTACGATGGCTATATTGACCGTTTATATGCCACTGATACTGGGGGGAACATTTGGCGTGTTGATATGCCAGGTGCTGACAAAAATAGTTTTTCTCATTACAAATTAGCAGAGCTTGGCAGTTCATTAGCAACGCAAGACCGACGCTTTTTTTATAAGCCATTAGTAGCACGAACTATGTTTAGTAAAGTAAGTAAAACGAGCTATGGTGGTGAGGAAATAACCACACGGTTAGACACACCTTACGATGCAATTGTGATAGGCAGTGGTAATCGCTCAAACCCGCTTGCAACCAATGAGCAAGATCACCTTTACATGATTCGTGATGAGCAAACCGTGACTCAAACCTTCGATTCACAAAATACACCAGAGCCCATACTGCCAGGTGATTTAATGCTTATGAATGACGACCCATTTGGTAATGCACTAGATAATGTTGATGAGTTTGTAGAACTTGAAGCCGATTTAGCTGGCTTTAAAGGGTGGCGATATGAGCTAAGTAATGGCGAAAAATCATTGGCTGCAGCCACCGTGGTAGGAGGCGTAGCTTATTATACATCGTTTACACCTGCTCTGGAGTCTGATAAAAATCAGTGCTCTTTAACGGGGGGCGGAGGTGCAATGTACGCTTTTCATTTACACTATGGCACAAAAGTGTACGACCAACTTAAATTTACTACCAGCTACGATGTACCCGATACCGCTCAGTTGTATTTTGGTGAAGGCGCCTCATGTATAGATGCTAACAATAATGGATTATGTGATGTGCCAACACCTGATGATGGTATCCCAGGTGATGGCTACGAGTACGAAGAAACAGTACCTGTTAGCCAAGTGAGCCAGTTTTATTTAATTGGCCCGAGCCTTACTGGTGAAGGCGCAGTAAACCCAATCAAACCGCCTGAAATTAACGGACCAGGGCTAACTGTTGTTGATGGTAAAGTGAAACTTGTAAATGACAGCGATACATTAGGTTTTGGCTTCAAAACACAGCAAACTTATATCTACAAGCGTGAAGAAAACGACTCGTCGTCTGATTAGGTTATCTTAAGCTTTAAGATTACGTGTTGTTATTATTTACTGCGCATGCCTTTAAAAGGCATGCGCTAACTTACTCGCTAATACGACTAGAGCCCAAAATAAACCTTGCTACGTTAAAGTGTTCTGATTAAGAAAGATCACCGCAGCGCCTTCTATCTCAAATAAATTACCTACCACAGCCTGTGGCTATAAATAAAAGCCCAGCTCTTAGCCGCTACTAAATTGCGTTAGCTCATAAAAAAAGCGCATTATCCTAATATTAAAAATAGATATACGTATGTCAGCTTGTTTATGAATTGAACGTAAATAAACCGGTTTATGTGTAAACGAATATTAAATAAGTCACTAAATAGTAAAGCAATATTTGCATAACATGACTAAAAAAATGTTTTATAAAACTTACCAATTTTAATGGTTGCTAGTGCTTAATTTTGCCGCTATTTTAAGGTTAAGTTGTATTAGATGGAATTAGTATGAGTTTCAAATTGATCTCTTTTTGCTATTGTATTCCCGTACTCTTTTTAAATGGTTGCGATGAGGAAGTGAGTTTATTTAGTAGCAGTAAAACACCGTTAGTGGCTAAAAAAGAAAACGCTAATTTACCGGTGGCTGCTATAGAAAAACAGCAACTTGCTGTAGAAGGCCTAATAGAGGGAGTTGTACCAAGTCATTGTAAACGCGGGGAAACAGCCTATATAAATGCTAAAATGCAAAAGGTGATACGAAACCCAACCGCAAAAGTGACTTATACACTAAAACCCACTGACAATATTTTGTCTGTGTGTGTGGCTAATGATAACTCGGCTATTACTTATCGTTATGGCACGGAGCAAAAAATTGGCCTAGAGTACACTGCCACAGCAGCGCAGCCATTTGGTAGCTACTATCGCCAAATAGGAAAAATAGGCGAAAGCATTTTGTTTTTTAACAAAGGCAATTACTATTACTACATTATTAATGCTGGTGGTATGGGCAGTGGTGTTACAGTGAATGTATATAAAAATAAAACGCTTATAGGGGAGTTTTTCTCCGGTAATGAAGCCTATAACGATTTTGTTATTGCCAGTAATTTAGATCTACCAAAGTCGTTAGCTAAAGAGCTAAAACCACATATAAACACAATGCAATGAAAGAACTTAGCAAAGCACAGTGTCACATTATTGAACAAGGGCAGTGGTTTTCTGGCCGAGATGCACACTTAAAACAATTTTTACTAAGCCACGCAAAATGTTTAAGCCTAAGCGCGCACCAATCGCTTTTTTTACGAGGTGATAAACACGACGGTATTTATGCTGTATTAAGTGGTGTGGTGCGTATTAGCGGGGTAAGTAATAATGGTAAAGAAGCTGTTTTAAGCTTTATTGATGCCTCGCTGTGGTTTGGTGAAGTCACTTTATTTGACCGCGGAGTGCGTACCCACGATGTTTACGCCCAAACCGATGTAACACTGTGTTTTATTGGGCAACGTGCACTTGAGCAATTGTTAAAACAATATCCGCATTATTGGCAAGACTTTGGGTTACTCCTTGCCCAAAAATTGCGGGTTATGTTTACTAGCATGGAAGATCACGCACTATTAAGCGCCGAGCAACGTGTAGCAAAACGCTTACTCATATTGTGTGCACACTTAGCGCAAAGTAATGGCCATACGTTTACTTTATCTCAGCAACAATTGGCTGATATGACATACCTTACACGGCAAACCGCCAATCAAATCCTCAAAAAATTAGCAAAGCAGCAACTCATCGAACTTGGCTATAACAAAGTAACCATTTTAAACCAATCAGCTTTAGAGCAACTTTGTAGCCAGTAAATGTCGGCAACCCGACAGAGTCATATTTTAAAAGCCTGATATAGTGTAAAAAAACACAATAAAAGGCACACACATGAAAACCCTACAGCAACAACTTGGTACATACGGTTTGTACCATCGCTCTAAACGTAACGTCTTAACTCATTTTTTTGGCATTCCGCTTATTGTATTTGCCGTGCTGTGCTTGTTAGCACGTATTCAAATACCCATTGGCAGCTTAATTATTGATGGTGCGCAGCTTTTTGTTTTTGCAAGCGTGGTGTATTACTTAATGCTGAGCGTGTCGCTTGGCTTAATAATGGGTGTTTTGTTTACCTTATTACTTTTAGCGGCGCAGCCAATCGCTGCAATGACTTTTTGGCCTTGGTTAAGTATTGGCGCTGGCGTATTTGTATTTGGTTGGGTATTACAGTTTATTGGCCATTATTATGAAGGTAAAAAGCCCGCGTTTGTGGATGATTTAATCGGTTTAATTATTGGCCCTTTATATGTAACCGTTGAACTTTTATTCTTAATGGGTTTTTATAAAACCTTAGAAGATGAAGTTAACGCCATAGCCGGCCCAACTAAAGCATAATAATAAGCGACTTAATACAATAAGTATTAGCACCAGAGAACATAAAGGTAAATAACGCATGGATTATAAAAATAAAACCGTATGGATCACTGGTGCATCATCAGGTATTGGTAAAGAGCTCGCAACTCAGTTTGCCCAGCTTGGGGCTAACGTTATTTTATCCGCCAGAAGCGTTGATAAACTTAACAAACTAAAGCAAAGCTTACACGGCGATGGCCACATTGTACTGCCACTTGATTTGTCAGCACCGGAGGCTGTTTTGGATCAGGTTACTAATTTACTCGAGACATTACCTGCTATCGATATTTTAATTAATAACGGCGGGGTGTCGCAGCGCAGCCTATTTTTAGAAAACGACTTTAATGTTTACCGCCAATTGATGGAGGTTAACTACTTTGGCCTCATTGCACTTACCAAGGCGGTAGCGCCTAGTATGGTAGCAAGGCAAAGCGGTTCAATCGTCTCTATTAGTAGTGTTGCGGGTAAAGTAGGCTCTAAATTTAGAACGGGCTATTCAGGCTCTAAATATGCGGTAGTGGGCTTTATGGATTGCCTGCGTGCAGAGCTTGCAGAGCATAACATTCATTGCTTAACTATTTGCCCCGGCTCTATTAAAACCGCCATTGCACATAATTCGTTAAACGAGCAAGGCATAGCGCAAAACAAGCCAGAGCACTCAATAGAAAATGGCATGGATGTAAGTGTAGCTGCTAAAAAAATGATCCTCGCAATTGGTAATAAAAAAGACGAAGTGATTGTTGGCAAAGGCTTAAGCGGCTGGGCACCGACCATTAAACGGTTTTTTCCTCGCTTATTTAATCGATTAACCGCTAAAACAAACTATAGGTAGCAACGGGCGATTTAGAGATATAAAATGCTGTAAATTCAATCAATTTAGACAAGGATTCTAAATGAAGTATTTATGGCTTGGCCTGTTTTTTATTGTATTAATTTGGTCCGGAATTAACCCAAAAGATCAGTTTACTTGGCTGCTTGAAGTTATCCCCGCAATAATTGGTTTAGTACTTATGACAAGCAGCTATAAGCATTTTAAACTCACCCCCATTTTATATGGCTTTATATTAGCGCATTGCATTGTGCTAATGGTTGGCGGACATTACACCTACGCGGAAGTTCCTTGGTTTGATAACTTATTTGGCAGTGAGCGTAACAACTACGACAAAGTAGGGCACTTTTTTCAAGGGTTTGTGCCTGCATTATTAGCGCGTGAAATATTACTACGCAAAAACGTAGTAAATGGTAAAGGTTGGTTAAATGTGTTTGTTGTATCGATATGTTTAGCGTTTAGTGCTTTTTACGAACTAATAGAGTGGTGTGTTGCAGTATTAAGCGGTGAAAACGCAGAAGCATTTTTAGGTACGCAAGGCTACGTATGGGATACTCAGTCTGATATGGGAATTGCGTTACTTGGGGCTATTTGCTCGGTATTGCTGCTTTCAAAAGTACACGATAAACAACTAAAAAATGTTAAAGATTATTGATTCAAATTTTATGATAAAAAGACAATAAGTTATGACTGTAAATACCCGCAATTTCACGATAAGCACAGATAAAACCAAGCTTAACATGAGCGTTATTTATAACTTTATTGCTAATAGCTATTGGGCTAAAGGAATACCCAAAAGCGTGATGCAAAAAGCGATTGATAACTCAATGTGTTTTGGTGTTTACAACGCTGATAACGAGCAAGTAGGCTTTGCCCGCGTAGTAACCGACAACGCCACTTTTGCCTATTTGGCTGATGTATTTATTATCCCAAATTTGCAAGGTAATGGTCTGAGCAAGTTACTTGTTAAAACGATAGTAGAGCACCCTGAGCTGCAAGGGCTTAGGCGTTTTTTATTAGCCACTTCTGATGCCCATGGCCTGTATGCGCAATACGGGTTTAAACCGATAGATAATCCAGCACTGCTAATGCAAATTAATCCTGCAAATGTGTATGAGGGAAATACTAGAGAGGTTTAGTAAATTGGGGAAGGGCAATGTCTATGTAAGTAATATGTTAGACATTTTATGGACCCCAGTAGTCAAAATAATAAGTAGTGCCTTTTTGGATAGTAATTCCCATCCATCCTCCACACTCAATTATATGCACCCCAGGTTTCACTTCTCCTTTAGCGTTCAAACCATATGGCCACTCTTTTTTATCTACGAGCAAAGGTCCGCAATTGCCACCATTATTATCTTCAATTACCAAATAAGTTTTACCGTCAAGTGAGGTTTTATATCGACCTCTAAGCTCGTGGGTAGCGTCATCATCACCGTTTAAAATATGTATGGTAAAAAGAGTTATAACTGCAAGAAGCATTATAAGAAATATTATTAGCAGAAACTTTACGAATTTAATCATCCTTGATGCCTAACACCTCTTTAAGACGCAAAAAAATAGTTGGCTATAATTGTGAAGCGAAGTGTAACGTAGCCAACGGTCTTTATTCCATTTAAAGTTCAAATTAGCTGTGGTTTTCTTAATCAGTGTCATGTATTTGGAGTAAAAGCATTGCCTTCAAATAATCTTTAATTTCATTGAAGAGTAGAATAATACCTGCAATTGTTTTTAATAGAATGTCATGACCGAACTTTTTACCATTACCACCAAACCCAATACCGTCATCCCATGTTTGCATAACAAGCATAGAGCTACCAATGTTAGGGTGAACAAGGTCACAAAAAAGGTCGTATAATATTTCTACACTACCTTTATCTTTTGACCACTTTTGTATGCATGTTAATGTGTTGACCTGAGATAAATCATTTGTAGATTTATTTTTAGTCATCAAACTTTCGAAGTCACCAGCAAAAAAAGCTTTCCAATCAAAACGCCCCGATCGAAGGAATCGATCAAAAAGACCATTTATTCCACGTAGATTTTCAATCTGTCCACTTTCTACAGCTTTGTCTATCGATGGTTTTAATGCATTTTTAAAGTAGTATCGCATTGTGGCTGCATGTTCAATGATAGAGCGACCAAGCATTCCATAAATTAAATAATGTTCTTCATTAATGCTATTTACCAGACCAGTATACAACTCATCAAACTTGTTTACATAACATGACCATAGTAGATCTAACTGGTTATTTAGGAGTTCTATTTCACTATTGGGATTTGAATTCCAAATATGCCTTTGTTTAGATTGCTCGTAAATGGCTTTAATCGCTACTTCAAAGTTTTTGAGTAACTCCGCGTGTTTGTCTGGTAGCGAGTCAATGATTTCTTGTTTGAACTTTAAATCCATAGATAATTAATACTCTTTACATGAGGAACAGCTAACGCCTCGTTAAGAAGAAAATAATATGTTGGCTAAAATAAGCGACGCAGGAGCAAAAGCCAACTGTTACTTGTCCTGCTTTAATGACTTGATATAAGGCGGTTCCGCCGCATATTGCTGATACTTTATTACAAACTCTTTTGCTTGAGCTAGAGTCTCAGGATAAGGCACACTGTCATAGCTATTTTTAATTGTCCGAATTTTTTGGAATACAAAGCCATGTTCAATTAAATACTCAACTTTTTTCCATTGAGCTGTATCTGAATTTTTAGGCGGTTTGAAGTGACGCCCCAAGTTAACAGCTACACCTTTACAAACAGGACACTCTATAGTTCTAGGGTAATCGCATGGAGCAAGATTAAATTGGCGCATATTCGACGTTTTACAGTTACAACAAGCAAAAGACATTGAATACACTGGGCTTTGAACTTTAACCTGAGGCTTAGGTAGATCTCGATAACCAGCCTTTCTTCGAAGCTCCATCCTTGATTGTTTATCCATACCTATTTACGCCCTTTGGTTAAAGCGTTTGTTAGTACTCATTTTGTACGATACCAGTAAAGCAGAGCCGATATACTACCGACAATAGCTATTGGTATAAATATAATTACCATTGAAAAATCTAAATTTTGAAAGCCAAAACCGAACACAATGCCCAAACATATTGCAGCAACAAAACTGCATGCTACTATTGAGAATAAAAACGATACCATAACTCTTAGGAAATAATTTATTTCTATCATTTCAATAGAGTGCCTGAAAATATAAAAACCTAAAGTAAACGCTAATATTGCTACTGGCACCCCAAAAAATAGTGTTTTAACGAAGAATCTTAAGCTATATAAAAGCCCATTGCCGTCATTAAAGTTCAATACCGGCACAATAACTAAAAACATAAATAAATACACATATATGATTGAGCTAACATATTTAGATTTATCGAGCATAGTTGCCTTTGAGTACTAACGCTTGCCTAACCGGCGCGAAATAGCAGGCTAAGATTAGCGACGAAGGAGCGCAAGCCTGCTGTTTTGCGTCCTTTGGTTTAGGCACTTGTTATATTTACCTTTTCCCCAATGCCCGATTTACAGCTTCTTGTATATGTGGTGGGGTGTTCACTGGGCACCTTTCTCTGATTATTGCTTCGATTGCACCTCTAAAAGCCTTGGACAAATTAATAATGTCTGTGCCGATAGAAACAACATTTACAGGCTCAAACGTGTATCGAGCATGAGTAAAAAGGTTCTTATATCGTTTTAATTCCGACTCAATGTCGAGATTTATAAGCTTTTCTTTTAACACTGTTTTATCAGAGTCATCTATTTCTGAATACAGTTTAAGGAGATCATGTCCTTTTTTAACCTTTTTATGTCCCTCATATCCGTCGACTTTATCTTGCGTGACTAAGAAAGACTTTAAATAGATTTCAATCGATAGTGCTGCATTTATAGCGGCAACCCAGAGACAACCATCGGTTTTAGACAATACTACAGCCGCATCTTGATATTGGTTCGCTGAAGAAAAAACCCTTTTGTTAGGGACTTGCCTCATAACTTTCCTCTGTAAATATAACGCCCACTTAAGAGGACAAAAATTGTTGGCTATAATGTGTAGCGGAGCGAAACGTAGCCAACTGTTTTTGTTCCGTTTAAAGTGCTTGTTAGCTCGCTTTAAATAGAAATACCTTCTACATGAAGCTCTGTAGGGATTTCGTTTACGGTATCAAATACAAAACTTGCTTGAGTGTAAGCTTTAAAGCCGAATGACATTTTCGCAACTTGCTTAATGCTATCAATATCAACTTCATAATATGAGGGAATTAATTCAATTTCAGTTTTATGTTGATTGTATTCGTTGAGGTCTATAGTTATATCTAATGTAACGCCTGACGCTATAAACTGGCAACTCACATATGCTTCATTATCAGATATTTTGCTAACATGGAAAATCTCAGTATCGTCAACAATATCCCAGTTATCACCTTCAATATCTTGTACTTGTGTTAATTTGTCTTTAAACAAACTAGTTGAGAAAATTTCACTAAGGGCTTCATTATCTAATCCTTGTAGATATTCAATGGTTTGTTCCATTAAAAAATCATCAAAGTCATTGCTCAATTTCTGCCTATCAACAAGATGCTCATCTCTATCAACTTGAGCATTAACAAAGTCGTAAACATTAAGAAATGGTACTATATTTGCCGAAATCCCTTTTTGCTCGATGTCCTTTTGCAAATCAGGATGAATGACAAGTTTGCCTTGTTTTTTAATAAAAAAATCATGTTTATTATTTGTTATAAAAGCAATGTCACCATCAATGTTGTTTTTCTCTATATGGTCTAGAAAAGACAGCCAAATCAATGCATCCCTATAACCTTTTTCTTGTCCAGAAAAGGGTTTTAAAGACTTTAACGCTCTAGTTACCAATTGTGTATGAGGAATACCTTCATAATTAATTTTATCAATATACTCAACTCTGCCATCTATGCTCGATAGTAAGTTGTACTCAGATATATTTAAATTAGTTTCATCGTATTCCAACCTTGAAGAGCTTACTTTTTGCACCAGGTTAATGTGTCGCTTGATTTCACTTAATGATTCATTAAGTTCTCGATTCCGTATATTTTCAACTTCTTGAACAACTAAATCTGAAAGCATTAACTCTTCACTTTCATTGTTCAAATACCTAAATAACAACTTAAAGTTAGGGTTATTTGCGAACCAATTATTATAAAAAACGTTAGTATCTAAAAATACTTTCAATTTATCACCTTACTAGAGTTATACGATTGCGAGCTAACGCGCCAATAAGAGGCTAAAAATTGTTGGCTAAAATAGTGAGGCACGAACGGCAGCCAACTTTTTTAGTCCTGCTTGATTGCCTTGTTATGTTTTTAGTAACTCCAAACTGCCTTTGACACCTAAAGAGGTCGTTATACAAGCACCACTGAATAAAAGAGAGCCAAAACTATATGCCCCGCAAAAAGAGAAAGTAGCTAAATCAAAACCTTGCTGCGAATTAAAAATTATTACAGCCATAAAAATAAAAACAGCGAACAAGGATAAAAATGAAAGGACATCCTGAAACACTTTATATTTTTCAAGTTTAGACACTGTCCACTTGCCTTTGCAAGTAAAGGTTTTTTGAGCGCTATCAAAATTTATATAAGATGATGTGTACCTAAATTTGTAAAAATTACTACTTGGGTTTTCTTTACTTAAAATCCATTCCATCACCTCATAGTTAATTAAAAAACCAAAACGCTTTTGAATTAATTGTTCAGAAATAAATTTATCTTTAGGCAGTCCGTGTTCGTTGAACCACTGAATTAGCAGCTCAACATTTTTGATATTATCATTTTCTTTTTTTTCAGAATATTCGCTATACATCTTTCTAAAAAAGAAGAATGTTAATGGAATAAGAGCTAGTAAGGTAAAACCAAACTCTTTAGCAAATGCGCCTATTAATTGATGGATACCCATGCTCGCCTCCCTGAAAACATAACAGCTTTATCAGAGGACACTTTCCTCTTTTTATGAGCAATGTATGTCCTCTTAATATTAATAACAAATCCTGTAACACATTGCGAGCATTAAACTTTAAGGCGGGGTGTTCTTTTTATGGCAGGTGGAAAAGAGGAAATTTTCCTCATTTTCTGACTTAGGAGGATAAACGCCAGCGCAGTAAGCAAATACAGCAGCTAAAGATTTAAAATGACAACCAAACCCGGTTTTAAATCATTTAATATTCACTAAAAACACGGTGGCGATAACGTAAGTAACGGCTTTAAGTACATTTGTTTATGCAAGCCTATTATAAAAGGTGTTTTTGGCTGGTGGAGGCTATAAAACGAGGTGATGAATTATTTACTAAACGCGTCTTTCTACTTTTAAAACAGTACAGACACGATGTTTATACCAATCGACTTAAATATTTAGCCTTTCTCGCGTGCTAAATAAAGCGTTAACTGCGTTATAAATTTCTCATGTAGAACAACTACATGTCGAAATTTATGCCTTGTTATCACTCTATTTATCCGTCGCTATAAATGTCTAATTACTTAACACGATTGGTATTATCTGGCTTTTTTGCTTCAAGCGCTTCTATTTCACTCCAGATTTTTTCTGCTTCTGCGCTTAACATGGCGTAGCTTTTAATGTCCCCTTTACGCTGTGCTTGCATGCCTTGCTCAAGTTTTGCGTCGTACTCTTTGCGTAGTTTTTTTGTAGGGTCTGAATTGAATATTGAAAACATGGTGACTCTCTTAAATTTACGGTAATTATACCTTTATCGTACGCTACAAAGAGATAAATGGTTCTTTTAGTGGCTAGGCGTTTACCTTATCAAATAAGGTAAACGCTGTATTCATTATACTTTGATGATTTAAGGAATTTAAGTTTGTGGCTCTAGGCGTTTAATACCTTGGCCATCTATGCCTAGATAAATATACCCATCAGCACCTTGCGCTAAGCTGCGTACTCTGCCAATTCCATCGAGTATTTCATATTGCTTAGCCACTTTACCCTTTGAGAGTTCCAATGCGCTAATGAAAGAAAACTTCATAGATGCAAGTAATAGCTTACCTTTCAGCTTTGGGTATTTGTTACTCGTTACATACAACATATCGGAGGGAGCAATAGATGGAGTCCAATGTAATACAGGCGATTGCATGCCGTCTTTTTCTTGTATGTCGGTAAACGACGTACCGCTGTAATTAACTCCATAACTAACCACCGGCCAGCCATAATTAGCGCCCGCTTTAATTATGTTTAGCTCATCGCCGCCGCGTGGGCCGTGCTCATGAGACCATAACGTTTGTGTTGTTTTATCAAACCACATGCCTTGCGGGTTACGATGTCCGTAAGACCAAATAGCGTGTTTAGCGCTTTTTTGATTTACAAACGGGTTACCTTTAGGAATACGGCCATCAGCATGTAAACGATAAATTTTACCGCCATCACGAGTTAAGTCTTGCGGGTTTATAGTGCGCGCGCCGCGATCGCCAATCGAAAAGTAAACATAGCCTTGGTTATCAAACACAATACGGCTGCCGTAGTGCTGGCCCTTTGTGCTGTTATGCTCACCTTTATAAAGTAATTGTGTGTTTAAAAGCTTAGTACGATCGTCACTCAGCTTGGCGCGCATTAGGGCTGTATTACTGCCACTTTTAGCGCCTTGGGTACTTGAGTAAGTTATGTAAAGCCATTAGTTATTGTTTGCGTCGCTATGTAGGGCTAAATCGAGTAAACCGCCTTGCCCGTTAGCATCAATTTTTGGCAAACCCGAGAGCTTAGTTAAGGTTGATGAGTTTTTAGGCAATAAATAAAGTGTGCCGCTTCGCTCGGTTATAAGTAAATCACCATTACTTAACGGCTCAATAGCCCAGGGGATAGTTACCCCTTTAGCCACACTAACGGCTTTTACATTGAGCGGTAACACATCAAGGGTTTTGTAATCAACAGCCGCCACTGGTATTGAAACGAGTACAGCTATAAACGCCGTTGATACTGTTTTAGCAATCGATTTTATAGGGAAAAACACAGTTTTTGTCCTGTTTAATAAGTAAGCAAGTAATGCCTACATTAGCATGCTACTGCTGATTTTGCTAAATGTGGCGATTTAATAAAACTATATATATTTCAATCAACAAGAGTTTATCTACTGTGCTATATAGCTACCTTTAGTATTTAAAACAGCTACTTGTTGCACCTTTATTAAGGCTTTAGTGCTGCACTTTAAATTTAAGCTTTGCATATAAATTACACTAAAAAACTGACTATTTACTCTAATACTATTGAAATTAATTTTTTTGGGCGTACACTTGTGCGCTGAAGTTTGAGCGTACACATGTAAGTTCAAATTCAATATTTAATATCCAAGAGATTAATAGTGATGATTACTAAAGTATTAGACCAATTTTCGAAGTGGTTTTTACACCATCAAAGCTTTGCAGGCTACATTGAGCCCATTATGCAAATGGTTAAGCCTGCGTGGCGTGCAGGTCTATATAGAGCAAAAATTGAAGAGTTAACGCAGTACAATGGTGACTTTTTAAGTATTACCTTAAAGCCTACTCAACATTGGCAGGCACACATTGCTGGGCAACATATTAGTTTAACGGTAGAAATAAATGGGCGTTTATTAACACGTGTGTTTACGGTTGCCTCAAGCTCTGAGCAATTTAAAGCTACGGGCTTGGTGCGTTTATTAATTAAAACTAATGAGCAAGGGCGTTTTACAAGCCTTTTAAGCAGTGCTTTACGAGTTGGTGAGTGGTGCAATATTTCAGCGCCTAGTGGCGACTTTGTTTATAAAAATTCCCAAAACAATACAACGTTTATAGCGGGGGGCTCGGGTATTACACCTATGCTTGCCATGATTAGTGAGCATTTAAAACATACCACACAAAAAGTATCGTTAATTTATTATGCCAAAGCCGCAGCACACCAATGTGTAGATGAGCTAAGTGCATTAGCAAATCAGTTTTCGCATTTTTCGTTTTTACTGCTCACACGCGAGCAATCAGGTGACATTACTCGCCATGTAAATGTGTGGGAAAACCCAGATATTTACTGCTGTGGGCCAGCAAACTTTATGAAAACGGTGAGTGATTTTGCTAAAAAGCACCATTTAAATTATTACCAAGAGGCATTTGGCTTAACACTGCCAAGCCAAAGTGACGACAGCCTGTTTAACGTGCAGGTTAATAGCAGTGCTCATGTCGTCAATGCTAACAACGCATTATTAGCACAGTTTGAAGCAAAACAATTACCGGTTAAACGCGGGTGTGGCATTGGTATTTGCCACCAGTGCCAGTGCATTAAAAAGTCTGGCGTGGTGCGTAATTTAAAAACTGGTGAGTTGAGTGATAGTGGCGAGCAGTTAATTCAATTGTGTGTTAGTCAACCTGTTAGCGATTTGGAGTTACAGCTATGAAAAACATAAACTTTGATCAGTTAGCCCACGATTTAGATAGCATAAAAATGAATACACTAAGCAAAATAGGGCAACAAGATGCAAACTATATTCGCTCGGTTGTTAAAAAGCAGCGGCTATGTGAGTGGAGTGGGCGTATTTTACTTATGCTGGGCTTTATTCAGCCAATTTTATGGGTTGTAGGTGTGCTGCTATTAGCGGTTGCAAAAATTTTGGACAATATGGAAATTGGCCACAACGTTATGCACGGCCAATACGATTGGATGAACGACAAGCAGCTTAACTCGCAAAACTACGAATGGGATATTGCCTGCGATGGGCAAAGTTGGCATCGCGTTCATAACTTTGAGCACCACACCTACACTAATATTATTGGTAAAGACCGCGACTTTGGTTATGGCTTATTGCGTTTAAGCAATGATTTTAAATGGCGGTTAAAAAATGTGTGGCAGTTTATTACGTATATTAATTTAAGTGTGCTGTTTCAGTGGGGGGTGTCGTACCACGAGCTGGCTGCAGAGCGTGTGTTTATAGGTAAAAAGAAAGAAAACCGCGAAGGGGGTGTATCACATTCTACCCTAAAGCAGCGCTTTTTTAGTAAAGGTGCGCGCCAATTAATAAAAGATTATGTGATATTTCCTTTATTGGCTGGCCCTTTGTTTTTATGGGTATTAGCAGGTAACTTATTGGCAAATTTAATCCGTAATTTATGGACCTCAACCATTATTTTTTGTGGCCACTTTACTGAGGACACCGAAACCTTTAAACAAGAAGACTGCATAAACGAAACGCAAGGGCAGTGGTACTATCGCCAAGTTTTAGGCTCATCAAATATTAAAGGCCCGCATTGGTTTCATGTTTTAACTGGGCATTTAAGTTGCCAAATTGAGCATCACTTATTTCCTGATATGCCGTCCTCTCGCTATCAAGAAGTGGCCCCGCAAGTGCAAGCCGTTATGCAAAAGCACGGTATTGATTATCATACAGGTGGTTTTTTTAAACAGTACGGCTCGGTATTAAAACGTATTATTAGGTACTCGTTTAAATAAATAATGTGCCTTTAAAAAGCCGATTAATAAAGATGCATTAATCGGCTTTTTTGTATGTGCTTAGCAATGTGGCTAATTTATAAACAGCAGTTGCAAAAAATTCTTTTTGATAATTAAAAAAGCCTCAGTTTTGCTATGGTTAAACGATGCATGAATGTCATACAATGGAGAAAAATAGACCACACAAGAGAGATTAAAATGGCCGCATTCGGTACTGTGTTTATGCCGCAGATGATTCAAGCTCGTTTTTCAGATAACCAATGGAGCGAAAGCTCAATCGTCCCTTCCGATAAACTTGAACTTCATGCGGGCGCGCACGTCCTTCATTATTCAAGCACGTGTTTTGAAGGCTTAAAAGCGTTTCGCCACGAAGATGGCTCTATTTATATTTTTAGAATAGATGCAAACATTGCGCGTATGCAGCAAAGCTCTGCGTTATTAAGCCTACCAAGTTTTGATGGTCAAATGCTAAAAGACATGATTATCAAAATTGTTAAAGAATATGCTGATGAAACGCCATTACCACCGGGCTCTATGTACATTCGCCCAACTCACATAGGAACAGAGGCTGCCATTGGTAAAGCGGCTGCACCGTCAATGAGTTCGTTGTTATATACACTTTTATCGCCTGTTGGCGATTACTTTACCGGCGGCGCTACTGCGCTGCGTGTATTACTTGAAGAAGACGGCATGCGCTGTGCCCCGCACATGGGCATGGTTAAAAGTGGTGGTAATTACGCCAGTGCACTTGCACCAATTAGCGCAGCGCGCGAAAAATACCAAGCCGATCAAATTTTGTTTTGCCCAGGCGGCGACGTACAAGAAACAGGTGCTGCTAACTTTATTCTTATTGATGGTAATGAAATTATTACCAAAGCGCTCGATAGCACCTTTTTACATGGCGTAACACGTAATAGCATTTTAACCATTGCAAAAGATTTAGGCATGACGGTAAGCGAGCGTAACTTTAGCGTTACCGAGCTTTTAGAGCGCGCTGCAAAGCCAGGCACAGAAGCGGCGCTTTCAGGTACTGCTGCGGTGTTAACGCCGGTAGGTACGTTTATTCATAACGATAAAGAATACAAAGTAGGTAGTGGCGAGCCAGGCCCTACAACAGCGCGTTTACGCCAAGCATTGAACGATATTCAATGGGGTAAAAGTGAAGATAAACACGGCTGGTTAACTAAAGTCTAATTAATTTAACCAGTTCACAGTAAAAGCCACCGACTAGGTGGCTTTTGTGTTTTGGGTACTTTTTGAAATGCTTAGCGCTTAAAATTTCATTTCTATTTTGCCGTACACGTAACGGCCATTAAATCCGTAGGGCGAAAAGCTTGAATATGCAAACAAGCGAGAAAAAGTAGAGACTTCTTCTACATTTTCGCGGGTTGGATCTGGGTATACATCAAAAATGTTATTGGCACCTAAACTAAGCGTTAGGTTATCGGTAGCGGCATAGGCGACATCTAAATCAGTGATCCACTTAGGTTTTAATACCTCGTTTAGCTCAGGCGTTGATGATGGGTCTTGCGTTTCACCATAACGTGTTGTTCTTAGTGTGGCGCGAAGTTCATCATGAGTCCATGTAGCGCTTAAATTGTATTTATTGCGCGGGGTGCTTACTTCAAAGCGGCGCAGCTCTGTACCTGAGAACAAGTTGTCTTGATCAAACCCAGCACCTTGCAGCTCAGCAGGCGGGTCAATAATATCAGTGACTTCATTTTTGCCGTAGTTATACCCTAAGTTAAAGGCAATATCGCCGTAGCCATCGGTGATTAAGTTGTACGAGGCAACCACATCAACACCGCGAGTTTTACTATCTATAGCGTTTAAGAAAAAGCGGCCTTGGTTGGCCCCTGTGCCTTCTAGCAACTCTTCTATTGCAGCGCCCGATAAATTGTTAGATAAAACAATCCGGTCATCAATTAGTATTTGATAGTAATCAACCGATAAGCTGAAATTAAAGTCGGTAGACCAAGTAAAGCCAACCCCGTAGTTTGTGGCTTCTTCGGCATCAAGGCCCGGCGAGCCAAGCGCTTTGGCTACATCACTGCTTGGTGCAAAGGTACCGGTTTCGGTCGGAACGCTATCAACAAATACAGTAGCAACTGAGGTAAAATATTGCTGTTGTAATGAAGGCGCTCTAAACCCTGTTGAGGCTGAAGCGCGTATGGCTAAATCTTCAGTTAGCGAATAGCGCGTTGCAATTTTGCCGTTAAGTGTATCACCAAAATCTGAGTAATCCTCATAACGCGCTGCCACAGCTATGTTCCAATCATCTGTCAGGTAGGTTTCTAAATCTATGTAAAAACTCACATTATGGCGGCTGTTGTTACCTTCTGACTCAGGTGTAAAGCCTGGGAATACTTGCGCACCTGCAGCACCAAATGGGCCATCTTCACCTGTGAGCGCACCGCCTGGACCAAATGTGCCTTGTGCGTATGAGGCTTCTTCGCCAGCTTCTATTTGATAACCTTCTGTGCGGTACTCAGCGCCTATGGCAACACTCACCGCGCTTTCTAGAAAGCTCACATCAACTTCGCGGCTTAAATCGACATTTAAAGTAAGTTGATCGTATGTCAACGTACCTGCATCAAAAGTTGTTTGGCTTGTTGGTCCGTACGACGTATTTAAACTATTGGTTACGCCAAATTCAAATGCATCTTCACCATACACAGCCGATACATCGTAGTTCCAATCACTTATAAAACCTTTAACACCTAACGCGAGTGAGTAGTCGTTTATATCTGAGGTGATCACAGGTAAAAAACCGTCGGGGTATATTTCTTCTATATTACGGCTATCGCTTGCGCGTCTATAAAAACCAGCGCCTTCACCTTCACGTTTAGAGTAAGAGCCAAATGAATACAAATCTACATCGTTAGCTAGCAGATACCCTGCATTATAAAAAACCGATAGGTCTTCTACATCCCCATTACCAAAGTTATGGTTATAGCGATTAACGGTAAACTCGCGAGGATCGAGTGAGCCATCTTCTAATCGGTCGTAGTTTTCGCGTTGATCGTAATCGGCACGGTTAGTTGAGTGGCGGTCTCGGTATTCGGTCGAAATGTTTAAAAAGCCATTATCACCCAGCTCTAAACCAATATTACCTTGCAAAGTAAGCGTTTGCCCATCGGTTAAAGAGCGATCGTCGCCTTCGGTAAATGCTAGGTTGCCATCGCTACCCTCAGATACCGAATCAAGCTCAGGCACACCATCCATCTCGGTGATATTTGCCCCATAAATAGCAGCAAGGGAGCCGCCACTGCTTGCGCTTTTAAGCACAATATTAATCACACCCGCTATTGCATCAGAGCCGTATTGCGCCGCTGCGCCATCACGCAAAACTTCAATGCGTTCGATTGCATTAGCTGGTATTGCATTTAGATCGACAGACGATGAGCCACGGCCCGTTGAACCATTAAGGTTGAGCAGTGCACTACTATGACGTCGCTTTCCATTAACCAGCACTAAGGTATGATCGGGTGCTAAACCACGTAGTTGTGCAGGGCGTACATGATCACTGCCATCGGTAAGCGATGCCTGCGGAAAATTAAAGCTCGGTAATAAATTGCTCAGTAGCGCGTTTGTTTCCGTAAGGCCTGAACTGGTAAGCGCCTCAGCGCCAATAATATCAATAGGAACGGCACTATCTTCTACAGTACGACCTAATCGGCGTGAGCCAATAACGCTAATTTGTTCTATATCTTCTTGGACCTGGGTTGATTGCTCTGCCGCGTGCGCAGAAAACGCACTACATAACGAAAGCGATGCACCCATGGCAAGCACTGTGCTCACTTTTACTTTATTTAACCTAAACGGTAGGCTTTTATGCATGATGTTGATCCTCGTTTGATTACCCATTGATTTAAATTTTTATTTTATAACCGCTAATTTATTTTATCGGCTTTGAAAACATAAACCGCATTAACAAAATGAGTCAATTGAATAACATTCAATTAAAATAACGAGGTATATAATTACAATTTTATATAAATGAATCTAAGTGAGATAAAAGTTATAACTAGGCTGCTTTTTGTAAGCGACTGATAGGCCTTGAAATTATTTTTGCTTGTGTGTTTACTTTTAATTAACAGGTAAGAGCAGTGTACGTGCCTTTAGAAATGTGCCATTAATTAATGAGCTTTAAAAATATGTGTATAAATCACCGCCAAATGTTAAGTTAATTAACATTTAGCGGTGGGTTATTTAATTTACAATTTGTATAGCGTTTAAAAAGGTTACGAATGATTTTTATAAGAAAATAATATAAAAATTAAAATTTTATTTTACCGATAAGTATATCTTTAAACATGACCCAATCTCCCCATAAGCTATAAAGGGGGTGCTTAAAAGTGGCGGGGCGGTTTTTTTCAAAAAAGAAATGCCCAACCCAAGCAAATCCGTAGCCAATAACCGGTAATAACCACAGCAAGCTATATTGCTGCTTGATCAATGCAATAAAGATGACTGCAAGTACTAGCGTGCTGCCAATAAAGTGAAGCCTTCTGCAGGTTACATTGCGGTGCTCTTTTAAGTAATACGGGTAAAACGCTTTAAAGGAGTTAAAAGTGTGTGGTGTGTTCATAGTCAATGCTCTTATTTTTATAGTTTATTAAATATACAAGGGCCTGCTAGATTTTGCAGGAAAAATTTTTGCAAACAAGAGGTTATTTAACTGCGGCGCAAGGTTTGTAACCGAGTGGGCTCGATAACGCCTCCTGCGCACGCCTATTTATTTGCAATAACCCCTTTCACAGGCTCTACCCTTAACCAAACGCTTAACATGGTGTGCTCTTGGCTTTTTATTGTACTGGTGAGAATAACCGCTGGTAGGTTTTATAGGCGTACTCATCGCTCATGCCGCTTAGGTAGTCGCATATTATGCGCATCCCTTGGTTTTGTTTTTCAGCGTCTAGATAAAGCGCTTGCGTTGTTTCGGGTAATAAACGCAGAGGGTCACTGGCAAAAGCGGTAAATAATTCAATCAGTAAGTTTTGACCTTTAAACTCTATTTGCTGCATTTCTGGGTCGCGTATTAAGCGATTAAATACAAAATGCTTAAGTATTTGTAAAACACGCTCGTACTGTGGGTCTAGCTTTGCAGTGTACTTTAAAATAGGGCACTCAAAATCACCATGCTGAACATCTAAATGAATATGAATAATAAACATATTTACCAGCTCGCCAATGGCATCTTTACGCTCAAAATCGTTTTTTGAAAACAAGCGTTGGGTAAGCGAGTCTAATTTAGTGTTTAACCAATCGTAATTAAGCGTGTTTAAGTGGGGTAATGCATGTGTTTGCCAATCATCTAGTGTGAGCACTTTAGTGGCTATGGCATCTTCTAGGTCGTGCACTGCATATGCTATGTCATCGGCGTGTTCCATTATAGCGCTATCTAACGATTTATAACGGGTTTTTGCACGGTACTGATCTATTGGTGTATGGCTAGTTAATAGGGCTTTGTCGTTGTCGCTTAAAGGGGCAATGATCCATTTAAATATTTGAGCATCGTCTTTGTATAAGCCTTTAGCGGGGCGCCAATCATCTGCTTTTATAAATGAGCGTGTATTATTTACCGTCGGAATGGTGTGCCATAAATCGTCTATAAATGCGGGGTATTTAATAAAGCCAAGCAACGTGCGGCGCGTTAGGTTCATGCCGTGGCCGTTAGAGTAAGGCTCAAGTTTAGCGACTATACGTAATGTTTGTGCGTTGCCTTCAAATCCACCGTGCTCACGCATCATATAATTTAAGGCAATTTCGCCGCCATGGCCAAACGGGGGATGGCCTATATCGTGCGCTAAACATAAGGTTTCTAATAAACCGGTAGAGGGAAAGTGTGTAAAATCGCTGTGCTGTGCTTTTAAATGCCGTAATATGCCGGTACCAATTTGCGATACCTCCAAAGAATGCGTTAAGCGTGTGCGATAAAAGTCGTTTAAGCCTATCCCCATAATTTGGGTTTTTGCTTGTAAGCGCCTAAAAGCTGCGGCATGAATTATACGAGAGCGGTCTACCTGCCAGGGGGAGCGATTATCGTTAGGACGATTTTTATACTGTTCTATTATTCGGCTTTGCCATTGCTTATCCATACTGCTTACTCACAAAACATTGTTATACACGGTATAAGCTCAGTATACCCATGCCCTAATAAATTGCGAATGAACAAGTACATAACCTGAGCTGGTGGATAATATATTTATCGCAAGCAGCCACTTTAGCATTTTTTAGCAAAGCGTGGCCCTTAAAGGGTTACACACTGGGTGTTATTCGCGTTTATGTAGTGGCTTAGGTATAATGGGGTTTCGTATGTGTGTGTATTACCCATGCATAATTGTTGTTTGAAAGAGAGACTACATGCTAAAAACCATTTTAAAGCTGTTACTAAGCGTATTTTTTTTATGGGCGCTTGCATATCCGTTTATGCAAAGTAATGAGCAAGAGGTTGAAGAACAGACCACAGATGAACAACCTAAAAAGGTGCAAAAAAAAGAAAAACCCCTGCACAATGTTACCTTACCTAAGTTTTCTGAATTTGCTGATGTGAAAGAGAAAAAACAGGTATTTTTTGATTTTATTCGCCCGCATGTTGAGGCTGAAAATAAAAAAATATTACAGCAACGCGCTAAGTTAGAAATTGCGCGTATGATGCTTGAATACAACGAACCGCTCGAGAAAAAACAACAGCGCGACATCGTTAATATTTTAAAAGCCTATGGCTTACCAGAAACAGTAAACACCCTAATTTTAAGCCAAGCGCTGCGCCGTGTTGATATTATTCCTAAAGAGCTTGCGCTAATGCAAGCGGCGAATGAGTCGGCGTGGGGCACATCGCGCTTTGCACGCATAGGGCTTAACTTTTTTGGCCAATGGTGTTATTCAAAAGGCTGCGGTATGGTGCCAAGACGCCGCAATAGTGGAGCGGCGCACGAAGTTGCTGCATTTAAGTCGGTACGCGCGGCAGTAAGCTCGTATTTTAGAAATATAAACACGCATAATGCCTACAAAGATTTACGCCTGATACGCGAAGATTTACGACAACAGCAAAAGCCCATTGCGGCAACGGCACTAACGCATGGTTTAATGTCGTACTCAGAGCGCGGCGAGGCCTACATAGAAGAGCTAAACACCATGATTAACCAAAACAGAGCTTACTTTGATGAATAAAAAACGACTCATAAATATTAACGCCATACTCATTTTATTAAGTTTGGCGGCAAGTACCGTCAATGCCAAAGAGTTTGTTATGTCGTACGATGGCTTTTACGATAGATTAAAAGTGGTTAACAAGGGCGACTTTCAGTATGCACGAGTTAACTTTTACATTAGCGATATTGCCACAAACGAGGCATGTGCAATTAAAAGCGGCACAATTTTAACTGAAAATAACGAATACCCGCTTAATTTTACCGATAAAGCACAGTTACTTTTACCGTTTGATAAGCAGCTCGATACGGATAAAGCCGTTATTGTTGTAGAGCCACAAAACCCTGATCACGATTGTCAGTTAAAACTGCAAATTGAGGCCAGCGAATTTGAAGGGCTTAGCTTAACTAAAGATTCGTTGTACACAATTAATAACGAGTTAGATGAACTTTTAACAGATTTATCAGGCTTTTTTGTTAGTAAGCTCATGTGGTTTTTATTGCCTGAGCAAAAAGGCGTTGCTGTAACATTTAAAGAGCCTGTGACTTTTAATAACCCACATATACAGTGCGAAAAATCAATCTGCTACTTTGCAGTACAGGATAACTGGGAAGATGACGTAAATCTGCTTGGTGATATAGAAAACGTAGTTAAAGTAACCCCGTGGATAGCAAAATAAGTTACTGGGGGTTAATAAAAACGGCGCTTAATATAGCGCCGTTTTTTTATGCGTTTTTATGCGTTTTTATGCGTTATTTTGACAATGCTTGGGTTGAATCACGTCTAATTAGGGTGGGTTCAAACACGCGGTTTATGTGTAAGTTTTTATACTGATAGACATCTTGTAGCACCATTTTTGCAGCCATTTCACCCATTTCTTCTACTGGGTTATCTATGGTGGTAAGTGTAGGGTAAAGATAATTGGCAAATATAACGTTATCAAAGCCAATCACCGACAAATCGTTTGGTAAATTAAAACCATGCTCACGGGCGTATTTCATAGCACCTGATGCCATTTCATCGTTGGCACACACTAAAGCACTAAACGGAATACGCGTGTTGAGTAGTTTTTCAAGGCCTTTGCTGCCGCCAATTTCGTTAAAATCACCTTCGTAAAACAGCGCCTCATTAAAGGGAATGTTTTTTTCGTGCAGCGCTTTTTTATGGCCTTTTAAACGGTTTCTGGCATCGGCTTTAACTTGCGGCCCCGCGATATAAGCTATATTTGTGTGGCCTTGTTCAACAATAGATTTACTGGCTAAGTAGCCGCCGAGTTCGTTATCTAGGCTAATGCAGTTACTTTCAAGTGAATGTACGTATCGGTTAATAAGGTAAATAGGGGTTTTACCTTTACTTAGCTCAATTAGGTAGTCATCACTGACTGACTCTACATGTAAAATTAGCGCATCGCATTTGCGGCTAATTAAAAATTCAATGCCGTCTTTTTCTTTATCGTCTTCACTGTGACCGGTGGTAATAATAACGTGCTTACCCGCAGCGCGTAGGGCTGACTCGATGCCTGCCATCATTTGAGCAAAGAAAGGACCATGAAGCTCTGATACCAAAATACCCACGCTGTTGGTTCTGTTAGAGGCAAGCGATTGCGCAATAGAGTTGGGCTTATAGCCCAGCTGCTGCATTGCATCGAGTACTTTTTTAGTGGTTTTTTCACTTACGCGGGTGTTTTTATTCATTACCCGTGACACTGTAGCTAACGATACGCCAGCAAGCTCCGACACTTCATAAATTGTGGCCATGTTATTGTTAACTCACTTATATCCTTTATTTTGGCGGGCAAATAATACCGTACCCACCAAATGTTAACTAGCACTAGTTTTTAGCGATGCCTGTATAGAGGCTAACTGTGCGTTATTGAGCGTGTATTTACGCATAATAAATGCAACAAACAAAGAGCCAAACGCCGGTATAATAGTAAACGATAATAAAATACCCTGTTGCGTATCAAGGCTCTGCATTGTTTGCGCTTGGTAATTATAAAAAGACAGCAGCCAGCCTGCAATTGCACCGCCTAACGCCACACCCATTTTTATAAAAAATATAACGCCCGAATATACTAGGCCAGTAATTCTTACCCCAGTTTTGTGGTGCCCGTAGTCTATGGTGTCGGCCATTTTTGCCCACAGTAGCGGGGTGGCCATATCTAAAAAAAACTTCCACAAAATAAAGGCGGCAAATGCCAAGGTAATATTATCAGGGGAGATAAAATAGCTCGCAATACATATGCCCGCAGCGATTAACTGCAAACTAATATAGGCTTTTATTTTACAAAATCGCTTAGCCAACGGCTGAGCACACGCACACCCAACCATACTGGCAACCACTCCTAGGGTCATAAAGGAGGTAATTAAATCTTCTTGCCCTAAATAGTATTTAACGTAATAAACCCCTAAGGTTAAACGTAATACTTGGCCAGTGAGTAAAAATAGCGCGGCAGCGCACAGGACTCGCCATTGATCGTTTTTAACTAAGGTTTTTAAACTTTTAAACAACGACAGGTTTTGCTCAGGCGGTTGCTCTACACGCTCTTTGGTACCAAAAAAACACAGTAAAAATAACACTAAGCCAAGCAAGCTCATTGCCGTCATGGTGTATTGGTAGCCTTTGGCATTATCGCCTTGGCCAAAGTATTCAACCATTGGCATTGTACAGCCCGCAACAATAACGCCGCCTAACATACCAAACACAAAACGATAAGATTGCACGCTAACACGCTCTTTTACATCGTTAGTGAGCACGCCACCTAATGCGCAATAAGGAATATTTATGGCGGTATACGCCACCATAAGCAAGGTGTAGGTAGTAAAGGCGTAAATAATTTTATCACTGCCTTCAAGCTCTGGCGTGGTAAAAGCTAAAATACTAATAAGCGCAAAGGGCAGGGCAAGCCACAATAAATAGGGCCTAAAATGGCCAAAGCGCGACTGGGTTTTATCGGCTAAGTTGCCCATAACTGGGTCGGTGATGGCATCAAACAATCTAACCACTAAAAACATGGTGCCTACCACCGCAGGAGAAAGCCCTACTACATCTGTGTAGTAAAGCATTAAAAACATCATAACTGTTTGAAAAATAATATTACTTGCCGTATCGCCAAGGCCATAGGCTATTTTTTCTTTTACACTTATCATGATGTTAGGTTCTCGCTTTTTGATTTTTATTTATGCGATTAATCGAATAGCTTTTATTGGCTATTTACGGCTTTGTATCAAGCTTTTATAAGCTTGGCCACTGGCTTTTATAGTACGTTGCTGAGTTTTATAATCAACGTAAACAATACCAAAGCGTTTTAAGTAGCCCTCAGCCCATTCAAAATTATCCATTAAGCTCCACGCAAAGTAACCAATAATATTAACCCCTTGGGCTGTGGCATCGTGCACGGCATTTAAGTGGCTATGATAGTAGTTTAGGCGTTCTACATCGTTTACCTCGCCATTTTTTATGGTGTCGGGCATAGCCGCGCCGTTCTCGGTTATATAAATAGGCGGTAAGGTGTAGGTGTTGTTAAGCGTTACAAGTAAATCGCTAAACGACTGCGGGTAAATTTCCCAGCCCATGTCGGTTAAAGGCCCTTGTGGTGCAAGTGGCTCGTATATATCGCTAGGGTGTGCTTTGTATACTTGGCGCGTATAAAAATTAATGCCCAAGTAATCAATAGATTGTGAAATTATGTCCATATCGCCAGGGTGGATTTCAGGCTGCTGATTGCTAGGAAGCTGTTTTATAATTTCTGGGTATTGGCCATCCATTATTGGTTTCATATACCATTGATTTAAATAATCATCGGCGTAACGAGCTGCGTGTATATCCTCGGCTGACTGCGTTAATGGGTAGCAAGGTGTAAAATTAAGCACAATACCATTTTGAGTATTAGGCGAGGTTTGCTTTAACACATCCATTGCCAAACCATGGGCAAGCAATAAATGGTGCGCTGCTTTTTTACCGTACTCTTTGCCCACTAAACCTGGGGCATGTATGCCTACTTCGTAGCCTAAAAAAGCACTGCAAAATGGCTCATTTAGGGTCGCGTACGAAAATACCCGCTCGCCAAATGCTTGGCTAATAAGCTTTACATACCGAGCAAATTCATAAGCTGTATCGCGATTTAACCAGCCGCCTTTATCTTCTAAATGTTGGGGTAAATCCCAGTGATATAGCGTTACAAACGCTTTAATGTTGCGCTTATTAAGCTCATCAAGAATATTAGTATAAAACTTTACGCCCTCAGGATTTAGTTCTCCCGATAAGGTAATAACTCGCGGCCAAGAGATAGAAAGTCTATATGCATCTACGCCAAGCGAGTCTATTAATTCAATATCGTTTTGCCACTGATTGTAATGATCGCAGGCAACATGCCCATTTGAGCTGTCGGCTATTTTGTTGGGTGTATCGCAAAAGGTATCCCATATACAGGGTAGGCGATGCTCATACCCGCCTTCAATTTGAAATGATGCCGTAGCCACACCATAAACAAAGTTTTTTGTTAATAGAGGTGAATGAGATGGTAACGATAATTTTGTCATTAGTAACAAACCTTTTTAAACCTTAAATGCATAAATAGCCACTGTATTTACTGCGATGAAGCGTAAGGGCGCGTTTATAAAAAAATAAAACTTGTTGAAATATGTTACATGTTCGTATTTAATTACACGTGAAAGCGCTTACATTTTTAGATTAGTGTTAATTGATACGAAGGTCAACTCTTTAATGTTGCTGGGTTACACGGCAATTTTTAATAACGACTTTTGCATTAATTTATAATAATAAATTGCGGAGAGCCCATGGCCAGTTCAGCACCACTGACGACACACACACAGTCGCAAAACTACCAAGATAAAAACTATGGTTTTGCATTAACGTCTTTAACGACTTTATTTTTTATGTGGGGATTTATCACCTGCTTAAACGATATTTTAATTCCGCATTTAAAAGCGGTGTTTAACTTAACTTATGTTCAAGCAATGCTGGTTCAGTTTTGTTTTTTTGGGGCTTATTTTTTAATGTCATTGCCAAGTGGCCATATAGTTAAAAAATTAGGTTACAAAAAAGGCATTGTAGTGGGGTTACTTATAGCGGCATGTGGTTGTGTACTTTTTTACCCAGCCGCGGCGCTACATAATTACCCGGTATTTTTGTTTGCTTTATTTGTTCTGGCAAGCGGTATTACCTTATTGCAGGTTTCTGCAAACCCTTATGTAAGTTTATTGGGCGCCCCTAAAACAGCGTCTTCTCGCCTTACCTTAACGCAAGCATTTAATGCGCTAGGCACTACGGTTGCCCCTACATTTGGTGCATTTTTGATTCTTGACTCTGCCTCTGAGGCGTTTTTAACACCGGCACAAAATGCAGAGTCGGTACAACTTCCTTATTTACTATTAGCAGGCATGCTTATTTTACTAGCCGGTATTTTTGCATGGCTTAAATTACCAGACATAATGAATGAGCAAAAAGAAGCCGCTGAAAAGTCAGAGACAATTGAAGGTAGTGCATGGCAATACCGCCACCTTACACTCGGTGCTGTGGGTATATTTATGTATGTAGGTGCAGAGGTTGCGATTGGCAGTTTTTTAGTTAGCTTTTTAGCACAAGAAAATATTGCCGGTTTAAAAGAGCATGTTGCCGCTCACTACATCACATATTATTTTGGTGGAGCTATGGTGGGGCGTTTTATTGGTGCCGCGGTAATGCAAAAATTACCCGCTGGTAAAGTGCTTGGCTTTAACGCAAGTATGGCTATTATTTTGGTGGTTATTGCCATGAGCACGTCGGGTCAATTAGCAATGTGGTCAATACTACTGGTTGGTTTATTCAATTCTATTATGTTCCCAACTATTTTTAGTTTAGCGTTAAATGGCCTTGGTAAGCATACCGCGCAAGGCTCTGGTATTTTGTGCTTGGCGATTGTAGGGGGGGCAATAGTGCCACTTTTACAAGGTGCACTTGCTGATAGTGTGGGTGTTCAACTTTCGTATGTTTTACCTATTTTTTGTTACTTATTTATCGCGTTTTATGGTTTAAGCGGAAGCAAACCAGTTCAAGCTCAGGAGACTCTATAATGAAAACCCCTTTTTCACTTAATAAAATAGCACGTGCCTCATTAATTGCATCAGTAGGCATGTTAGCGGCTTGTTCAAATGACGCGACAACCACTCCGGAAGCTAATAATGCGTTGTCTAAAACAGAGAAAATTTGGCCAAAACTTAATATTGCCGTAAAACAAGACCCAAAAATTGAAGCTAAAATAGCAGATTATTTAAAAACGATGACACTTGAGCAAAAAGTAGCTCAAATGATTCAACCAGAAATTCGTGATATTACCGTTGAAGACATGCGCAAATATGGCTTTGGCTCATACCTAAATGGGGGCGGTGCGTTTCCTAACGGTGATAAACACGCAACACCAATGGACTGGGTAAAATTGGCTGAAGATTTTTATCAGGCGTCGGTAGATGATTCTATCGATGGCAGTAAAATACCCACAATGTGGGGCACCGATGCGGTGCATGGTCACAATAATGTAATTGGCGCGACCTTATTTCCGCATAATATTGGTTTAGGAGCGGCAAACAACCCTGCATTGATTGAGCAGATAGCAGCTATCACTGCGGTTGAAGTAATGGCAACGGGTATTGATTGGGTATTTGCACCTACAGTGGCAGTTGTGCGTGACGACCGCTGGGGCAGAACCTATGAAGGTTATTCAGAAGACCCTCGCATTGTACGCGATTATTCAGCTGCAATTGTAAATGGTTTACAGGGCAAGGCCGATGGCGACTTTTTAAGTGATAAACGTGTTATTAGTACCGTTAAGCACTTTTTAGGTGATGGCGGCACAGTCGATGGCGATGACCAAGGTAATAATATCGACAGTGAGCAAGATTTGTTTGATATACATGCCCAAGGTTATGTAGGCGGCTTATCGGCGGGAAGTCAGTCGGTTATGGCATCGTTTAATAGCTGGCATGGGGTTAAAAACCACGGCAATAAATACCTGTTAACCGATGTGCTTAAAACCCGCATGGGCTTTGATGGTTTTGTGGTAGGGGATTGGAACGGCCACGGCCAAATTGAAGGCTGTACAAACGAAAGCTGTGCACAGGCTGTTAACGCAGGGCTTGATATTTTTATGGTGCCAACGGGCGCTTGGAAGCCGCTGTACGAAAACACCATAGCGCAAGTCAAAGCTGGCGAAATCAGCATGTCGCGCATTGATGATGCAGTAAGTAGAATTTTACGCGTTAAATTGCGTGCCGGTTTATTTGATAAACCAAGCCCGGCTAAGCGTCAGTTTTCGGGTAAAACTGAGCTAATTGGTGCGCAGCAGCACCGCGAAGTTGCGCGTCAAGCAGTACGCGAATCACTTGTTTTACTTAAAAACAAAAACAATATTTTGCCTCTTGATGCAAACCAAACTGTACTTATTGCCGGCGATGGAGCCGATAATATAGGTAAACAGTCGGGTGGCTGGAGTATTACTTGGCAAGGGACGAATAACAAAAATGCTGATTTTCCTGGTGCCACGTCTATTTATGCAGGCCTTGAAAAACAAATTACGCAGGCGGGTGGTCGTGCCATTTTAAGTGTGGATGGCTCATATGAGCAGCGCCCAGATGTAGCCGTTGTGGTATTTGGTGAAGAGCCTTATGCAGAAGGCCATGGCGATAGAGATAACCTTGAATTTGAGCGCGGTAATAAAAAATCGCTCGCGTTATTAAAGTCGTTAAAAGAGCAGGGTATTGCGGTTGTATCGGTATTTATTTCCGGTCGCCCTATGTGGGTTAACAGTGAATTAAATGCCTCAGATGCATTTGTTGCAGCATGGCTGCCAGGTACAGAGGGCGGCGGTATTGCCGATGTTATTTTAAAAGCCAAAGATGGCAGTATTCAACATGACTTTAGCGGCAAGCTTTCGTTTTCATGGCCTAAAACAGCAGTACAAGCAACGGTTAATAAAGGCGATGACGATTACAGCCCATTATTACCGTACGGCTTTGGTTTAACTTATGGCGATAAAAATGTATTGGCTGATAATTTAGATGAAGACTCTAAATTAGATAACTCAGCACTCACTAGTATGGATATTTTAGTTGGTGCACCGGTTGCTCCGTGGCGTTTATTACTTAAATCTGGCGATGAGCTATTAGATGTATCAAGCAGTACTCATCAACTAGGTGCACTTAAATACCGTACTGAGGATAAAACAGTTCAAGAAGACGCGCGCCAATTTAATTTTAGTGGCGAGCAAAAGGCAAGTGCTGAAATAGTCACAAGTTTTGCTGAAGATACCATTACGTATTTAGAGGCTAATGGCGTTATTAGTTTTGATATTAAACTCAATGAGCCACTAACCGATGACGTAAACCTTGCTATGACTTGTTCAGGTGAGTGTGGTGGTGCGATTGCCTTGAGTAAAATGGTTGATCAATCAATCAAAAATAAATGGCAGTCGGTGTCGGTAGACTTACGTTGTTTTGCTAACCAAGGCGTAGACTTTGCGAGCCTTACAAGCCCGTTTAGTTTACATGCAAGCAGTAAAACCTCAGTGTCGGTAGCAAACATTCAGTTTGTGCCTAATAAGGCAGACTCTGCTGGGCTTAAATGTCAGTAATCATTTTGTTTTAGTGTGTATGTCAAAGCCCTTCAATTGAAGGGCTTTTTTTATGTGCAAACCGGTTTGTTATTTATAAAAGGGTTTTGTGCAGATTCATATATAACTTTGTCGCGTCCTGTGGTTTTAGCAATATACAAGCGCTTATCTGCCGCACTAAGTAGCGATTTAAAAGAGCTTGTTTGAGTATCGCTGCACGCCACTCCAGCGCTTATTCTTAAATAAATGGTGTTGCCGTAATAGCTAAAGGGCTTGTTTTTAATGTTTTTTCTGAGGGTGTTTGCCGCGCACTGTGCCTCATTTAAAGTGCAGTGGCTAAGTAAAATTGCAAACTCTTCGCCGCCAACACGTGCGGTAACTGCGCTGTTAGAAAAAAGCGCGGCAATATGCTGCGAAACCCATTTAATTGCCTCATCACCTGCATCGTGTCCGTATTCATCGTTAACGCGCTTAAAAAAGTCTATATCGACCATAATAATGCTAAGGGGATGCTCGGCATTATTTTTATTAAATAACGTATTGGCCACTGCATTTAAACCGCGTTTATTTAATAGCTGGGTTAATGGGTCGCGATTAGCAAGGGAGTTGAGCGTATGCTCTGTATTGGCAAACACTAAAAAAGGCAGCAATAGGGCGGCGCTAGTGGCAAGTATTAAGTGTACAGCCAAAGTAAATTGCAAAACAGAGGCAAAATTAAAGTTGAGCTCAGTAAAAAATGGCAACAGTAATAAAACTCCTTGTATTAGCATAACGAGTGCATGCAGTAATAGGCAAAGCAGTAGCATACGTTGCTGTAATTTTGCTATAAAGCGGGTGCTTAAAACAATATACGAGGCATACAAAAATAACCCTGCCACAGTTAAACTAACCAATACTTGCTCTACGGCGGTGTTGTAAACTATGAGTAAAAAAACCGCAGCCATGATGAGTAAATAGCTAACTTGCTTGCATATGCTTTTATTTAAAGGACTGAGTGCTTTTAATCCCATAATTAAAAAAAGTGGGCAAGCAATAATAAATAAACTGGCAAAGTAATGGGTAATAAACGGCCATGCAATGATCACGCGTAAGCTTGCGCATAGTATGGCGAATGTAAAGGTGGTACAAGCTAGGCCAAAATATAAAAAACTAGTTTGTTTTTTATATTGATAAATAGAGATAAAATACAGCCCAATTATAAGGTTTAAAATAAAAGAAAGGCTTATAACGGTTGGTAAGTGCAGCATAGAAAGGTTCTTTTATTATAAAACGACTATTTTAATGGAGACTAGATACTAAAGCTTACATTAATTACAGTAACCTAGCTTAAAGTAGTATTTTTATAACCTTTAGTAGGTGTATCTATGCTGAATACACCTACTTTATTAAACTTCTCAGAGCCGAATCTATATCCGTAAAATGAAAACGGTAATTATGCGCTAACGCTTTTTTGGGTATTACATATTGCCCAGTAGTGAGCAAATCAGACATTTCACCCATTAACACTTTTAATACAGGGCTTGGCATGGTTAGGGCCGCAGGGCGAGACAATGCTTTACCTAAACTTTTGCTGAATACTTTATTGCTAACAGGGGTGGGTGCAGTGGCGTTAATTGGCCCGCAAAGCGACGTGTGTTTTATAATAAATAAAATCAGTTGAATCATATCGTCAATATGAATCCACGACATACCTTGCTCCCCATCACCAATGGGGCCACCTGCAAAAAATTTAAACGCAGGTAGCATTTTACTTAAAGCGCCGCCGTTTTTGCTAAGTACAATTCCCGTGCGTAATAAACACACCCGTGTTTTATCACTTTGCGCTTTTAGTGCAGCATGCTCCCACTCTTTGCATAGCTGATGGCTAAATTCATCATTTACATCGTCGGTGTCTTCATCTACAGGAGTATCACCTTGGCGGCCATAATAGCCAATGGCACTGCCAGATATAAATGTAGCAGGGGGCGTGCTGCAATTTAAAATAGCATCGCTGATTTGCGTGGTAAGGTTTATTCTGCTGTTTTTAATTGTTTGTTTTTGTGCCTGCGTCCAGCGTTTGTTGACGATAGGTTCGCCGGCTAAATTAATCACAGTATCTACATGGTTAAAATTAACCTCATCAACCGTGCTTACTACATCAATATTATGACCAAGCAATACATGGGCTTTGGTTTTATTTCGGCTCAGTACGGTTACTTTATGATGATGCAGCAAAAAAGGCGTTAAGTGTTTACCTATTAGGCCTGTAGCGCCTGTAAAAAAAATATGCATAAAAATCTTACCAATTTTAAGTGTACGATTTGTTTAAAATGTATACTATTTAAACTATCTTAATGCAAATTATTACGTTAACTAAAAAACAACGATCACTTTGTAAATATTTCATTTAATTAGTTTTTGCCTTACACTAAAGCGAATTTCATAAGAAAAGGATTGGCGCGTTGGCAAGTTTAACTGGCGTAAATAAAAGCTTAATAATATTTGCAGCTCTGGTGGTTGTATTAGCCGGTATTAAGGCCGCAAGTGTTATTATTATTCCCTTTATTTTGGCGGCGTTTATTGCCATTGTATGCAACCCGCTGATCACATTTTTTGGCCGCTATCGGATCCCTAAAGGGGTTTCTGTTGTTATTGTGGTGCTTATCATTGTGGGCTTAGGTGTAAGCTTAGGCGGCCTTGTAGGACAATCAGTTAACGACTTTTCTCAGCAACTTCCTGAATATAAAGCCCAGTTACAAGAAGAGTTTGTTTGGCTGGTCGATCTTGCATCGCAATACAATATCTTAATCGATAGAGATCAAATTCTCTCTATGTTTGACCCAGGTAAAATGGTTGATGTAGCCACGAATATGCTTACCGGCTTAGGTGGCGTAATGGCAAACATGTTTTTAATAATTTTAACTGTGGTGTTTATGCTTTTTGAAGGGCCTGCATTAAGCAAAAAAATTCATATGGCACTTGCCGACCCAGATAGAAAAATGGAGCAAATTGACCGCTTTTTGGTTTCTATTAATTCGTATTTAGCAATTAAAACATTGGTGAGTTTAGCCACCGGTATTATTGCAGCATTTTATTTATGGATTTTAGATGTTGACTACTTTGTGCTGTGGGGCGTGTTGGCCTTTATGTTTAATTATATTCCTAATATAGGTTCTATTATTGCCGCAGTACCAGCTGTATTGTTAGCACTGATCACACAAGGACCATTAACAGCCGGGCTTGTAGGTGCAGGGTATTTAATTATTAATACGGTAATGGGTAACATTGTAGAGCCTAAATTTATGGGTAAAGGGCTTGGGCTTTCTACCTTGGTGGTGTTTTTGTCGTTAATATTTTGGGGTTGGTTATTAGGCACTGTAGGCATGTTGCTATCGGTACCGCTTACTATGATTGTTAAAATAGCCCTAGAGGCAAGTGATGAAGGGCGCTGGGTTGCCACGCTACTTGGTACTGGAGAGTCGATAGACGATAAATAATATCAATTGGTTTTCATAGCTTAAAATTGCGTATTTGATTAAATATTTGATACAAAAAAAGCGATTAATACACAGTATTAATCGCTTTTTTTATAGGGGTTAATCCCCGTTTAAAGTGGCTTTTTAAGCACTTGAGTAAACTGTTCAATAAGTGCAAGTTCACATAATTTGTAATCAATAGCGGCTTGGCTAGCATTTGGCAGTTTTAATATGTAGCGCCATTGGCAGCTTGCTTCAATATACTTTTGGTGGTTGTCGACGCTGCGCTTAAACAACATGAGTATTTGCGTATTTCCGCTTTGCTCTTCTAATTTAGTGAGTTCATATTTACGTTTTTGAACCCAAGTACCCTGATTGTATTTAGCCTGATTTATTTGGGTGTCTAAACACTGCGTATAGCGTTTAGTTTGGCTTGGCGTTGCGTTTTGCTCAAGCGTACACTGTGCTTGCGCACTGACATTAGCACTTAGTGCTAATAGGCTTGCAAGTGTGATTAAAAGGCTATTTTTTATCATTGTAATTAAACTCTAAAATAAATTGTGCGCCGCCCAAGGTGTCCGACTTATTAATCGTTAAGTGACCGTTATAAGATTTAACCAAGTCAGAGACTATCGCCATACCAACACCGTGGCCGCTTTCGTAAGTATCAAGGCGGGTACCACGGGTTAATAAAGACTCGCGTTTATCCTCGGGTACACCGGGTCCATCGTCACTAATGCCTATGCACAGTGTTTTACTTTGAATGACCTGGATTTCTACTTGCGAGCGACACGCCTTACAGGCGTTATCAATTAAATTACCCAGTAATTCCATTAAATCTGTTTGGTCACCTAAAAAGTAATCTTTATCGGTCACGGTGCAATTAAATATAATGTCTTTATCGCGATATACCTTGGCCATTGCACTTAAAATAGAATCAACCACTGGTTTAACTGGAGTTTGCTTTTTCCATGTATCTGAGGCGCCAGTAGCTGCACGCTTTAACTGATGCTCGATCATCACATTTATTCTATCAAGTTGCTCTTGGGCATCGGCATCATTAGCAAGCGGGCTTGATTTTAATACCGCAAGGGGTGTTTTTAATGCATGCGCTAGGTCACTTAAAGAGGCTCTGTAGCGCTCTTTTTGACGTTGCTGCGACTCTAGTAATAAGTTTAGGTCTGATTTAATTGTTTGCAGCTCTACAGGGTATAAGCCTTTAATTTCTTGAATATCGCCCGACTCAATGGCTTTTATTTCTTTATCAAGACGTTGTAACGGCCGGCCGCTCCAAATAAACCCAATTGCCATTAAACCGGCAATCGCAATACCCATTATAAACATCCAATCGACTAGGGTTTGCTTAAAGCCATCCATTAACCTTAGCAATGCATCGTTTCGTTTGAGTAATATAAAACGTGCCTGTTCAGATTGGTCAATATTATTTAAAATGACCGTTAGGCTTAATTGCCAGTAAACCGCATTGTTGTAAACCACACGTCTAAAGTCGGCCGCACCTGCTTTAGGCTCTATGTACTCGGGTTTAAAGTTTACGTTTACAGCCGACTCTGAGTGCCAAACAGGTACATCATCGCGGTAAATCATGGCGTAGGTATCTGAATTTAAGTTATTAAGCTCAGGCGTTAAAATTGTGCTGGGCATAATAATGCCGCGCTCAGTAAAGTCGACTTCAGAAATAAGGGAGTATAAGTGGGCTTCTAGATTTTTTTCGGTGGTTTCGACTAATGAGGCGTAATACGCTTTACCAATCGAGTAAAACAAAATAGGCAGTGCCACCAATAAAACAAAGACAAGGATAAATCCTTGCCTTATTTTAAGCGATATTTGCGATGCTACCACTGACTTTTAAGCCTGTAACCACGCCCACGTAGTGTTTCTACTGGGTTTAATGTGCCTTCAGGGTCTAATTTTTTACGCAGACGAAGTACAAATACTTCGATAACGTTAGAATCAAGATCGAAATCTTGGTCGTAAATATGCTCAGTAAGTTCTGATTTAGAAATTACTTTTTGCGGGTTAACCATTAAATACTCAAGTACTTTGTACTCATAAGCAGTAAGGCTAAGTTCTTTGTCGTTAACCCAAACTTGTTGCGAGCGAGTATGAATTTTAATTGGACCTGCTGTCATTTCTGGGTTTGCTTTACCCGCACTGCGGCGAATAAGTGCATTACAACGCGCAATTAATTCTTCAACATGAAACGGCTTGGTTAAGTAGTCGTCGGCACCTGCGTCTAGGCCTTCAACTTTGTCTTGCCAGCGGTCGCGCGCCGTTAAGATTAAAATAGGGATCGTCACGCCTTGTGCACGTGCTTTATTGATTAGCTCAATACCGTCAATTTTTGGTAAGCCTAAATCAACCACCGCCATATCTAGCGGGTATTCTGTAATATGGAATAGGCCAGCTTCGCCATCGTGACATAAATCAACACTGTAACGTTCTTTCTCTAAAGCATTACGTAGGTTGTCTGCTAAGTGTAAATCATCTTCTATAACTAAAATTCGCATTTGCTAATCCTTTTTCACTTCGCCGGTTTTTTTATTTATATGTAAATCAACGACGTGGCCGTCAGATTTGAGTATACGTACAGTATAAAATTTTGCTTGTTCTGTAATTTTTAAGGTTTTACCGTCAGTTTCTTCTTTTGCAAGTATTACGGCTTTCTTTTTGCTGATCTCAGTTTTTTTAACTGCTTTGGTAACAGTCGAACTTGCGTGTACGGCGCCACTGACGCTAATACAGGCAATTAAACCAAGGGTTAATAATACACGCATGACGGGAACTCCTAGATCAAACCCAGCTATTCTAATTAACTAAGCTACTAAAACTCAAGTAAAAACGTCCAATATGCGCTTTTACGTTCGCCAGCTTAATTAATTAGCAGTGAACCAACCCTGAATTAAATAACGTTTTAAATTCAGGGTGTTCGTTACGCTGGTAATACTTTTTTATATGGTTTTACAACGGTGTTTGCGTAAACGCCGGCTGCAACGTATGGATCAGAGGCTGCCCATTCACGTGCTTTTTCAAGTGAATCAAATTCGGCAATGACTAATGAGCCTGTAAATCCAGCATCTTGCGGGTCTTCACTGTCGATTGCTGGCAGTGGGCCGGCAACAAGTAAACGGTTTTGAGAGTCAAGTTCGCTTAAACGTGCTAAGTGGGCGGGGCGGGCTTCTTTTCTAAGCGGTAAGCTGTTTTCAACGTCGGTTGAATAAATCATGTACAACATAGTAATTCTCAAAAAAATGTTAAGTTTAATAACTCAAATACTAGCACAACGTTGATAGTTGGTGAACAAATTACCGTTAAAGCTAGGTTTACAGTTATTAATTATTTTTAGTGTGTAATTGCTTGAAAAGCGCGGCACAACACTGGTAGAGTCGCTTGAATAACTTAAAAATAACAAGGTTAATACATGAGCAATAATAGAGAGCATTTTAGCTCCCGTCTTGGCTTTATACTGGCTGCAGCAGGTTCGGCAGTGGGTATTGGCAACTTAGTAGGTTTTCCTGTGTCGGCAACTAAAAATGGTGGTGGTGCATTTTTACTTGTATACGCTTTGTTTGTTGCTTTTATTTGTTTACCAGTAATGATGGCTGAAATGGCCATGGGTCGTAACGCGCAAAAAGATCCACTTGGTTCGTACAAAGCGCTGGCAAATAACGACAAAAAATGGAAGTTTGCAGGCTTTTTGGCTGTATTAACGCCGTTTATGATTGCCGTATTTTACATGGTTATTACCGTGTGGATTTTTGGTTACTTAAGCCAAACCGCCATGGGTAATTTAGATGCATTGGCAGATCCGAGCCATTTTGGCAGCTTTATAAATAGCTACACTGTTTTTGGCTACATGGCAGTGGTCGTTATTATTGTTAACCTTATTTTATTGGGTGGGGTTAAACAAGGCATAGAAAAAGCCGCTAAGTTTTTAATGCCGGCTTTATTTGTTATGTTGCTCGCCCTTGTAGCGTATGTATTAACGCTTGATAACGCCATGGCTGGTGTTAAATATTATGTTATTCCTGATTTTTCTAAAATGAGCGCCAGTGTGCTTAATGGTGCACTAAGCCAAGCGTTTTTCTCACTATCGCTAGGTATGGGCATTTTAATGACGTACGCCTCTTACATATCTAAAAAAGATGACATTGTTGGCAGTGCAAAAATGGTGGCTATTACCGACTCATTAGTGGCATTTGTTGCCGGTTTAATGGTTTTACCGGCAATATTTAGTTTTGATCCTAATACCGACCCTGCCGCTCTTTCTGACTCGTCTGTATCGATGATATTTGTATACTTACCTAAAATTTTATTAGCACTACAAAATGATATTGGTTACTTTGGCGCGTCTGCAGTGGCGTTTTCGTTCTTTTTATTAGTGTTTTTTGCAGCGATTACTTCGCTTGTATCAATTGTAGAAGTACCTACAGCGACCCTTAGCGACCGCAAAGGGGTCAGCCGTAAAAAAGCCTTAGGTATTTTAACGCTAGCCACCGGTGTGTTAACTATATTATGTACTATGTCGTTTGGTATGGTTGATAGCCTAACGTCGTTTACTAGTTACGGCAGCGGTAATAAAAGCTTTTTTGATATTGTGTATGATGTATTTTACGACACTATATTGCCACTGAATGGTTTAATGGTGTGTTTATTTGTTATGTACCGCTGGAAAAAAGCGCGCCTAACAGATGAGCTAAGCCAAGGCTCACCAAATTACGCCGGTAGCTTTATGGAGAAATACGTTAACTTTTCGCTTTCTACGTTTATTCCGGTTATTTTATTAGCCATATTTATTAATACAGTAGCGACTAAGTTTTTTGCCTTTAAGTTATTTGGTTTTTAGGCTAAAAAAGTTTTCAAAAGCCGCGTATTAACGCGGCTTTTTTGTGTTTAAAATAGCGGCTTAGCTTGTTAGCTGATAGCTCCTGAGTCTAATGAAGTGCCAATCCCCAGTGTAAACATCCACAATCCCCATAAGCTATGCTCAATTACACACACTATGGTTGAGCGGCTTTGCGCGTAAGTAAACGAAAATAATAACCCGCCTAAAAATGCTAAGCCTACAGCCACCCAATTGGCATACATAATATGGGCAAGGGCAAACACCGTTGCGCTTACCACTATACGCACTCTTTTTTTGGGCATAATGCGTTTATAGCGATGAAAAAAGTAGGTCCTGAAAATTAGCTCTTGTGGTAATACCGACAGCAGCGGGTATAGAAGCAGTAAAAGTAACCAGTTATAAAATGAGTGCAGCGGCATGCTAAACCAGTTTTCTTGATGAATAATGCCGTAAAACACCCCTGAAAAAAGCGCTCCTAAAAAAAAGAAACTAAATAAACGTCGCTTTACCGCAGAAAATTGCCCCAGGCTTGTGAGTCTAAATCGCTTAAAGTGAGGGTCGTTCAGTAATAACATGCAGCACACACTCATTAAAACAATCAGTGCGGGTATTAGCCAGTTAGCTAGGTAACTACGAAGGGTAAAGCCTATTAAAGGCAATAAAACAAATATTAGGGTAAATTCAAACCAGCGGTATTGATTGGCGTTCAAGGTCGTCTCTGATTGATTTTTTTTACACGCTATCAAGCAAAGACGACATTTTTATGACGAAGGTGTTTTACTTTGCGGGTTCTTCTTCATCAGGGAAGTATTTATACAAAGCAAAAATAGTGATCAAAATACTCACAAAGGTAATGGCCATTAAGCCAAACACTTTAAAGTTAACCCAAAAATCGAGTGAGAAATTATACGCAATGTAAATATTCAGCACTGCAATACCTGCGGTAATGGCAACCCACATTAAGTTAAGCTTATTCCACACCGGCTCAGGTACTTCAATCGCCTGTTTAGAGTCGTTGGCGTTTTCAAGGATTGAGCTAAGGGCTTTTTTAACAAGATTTTTATTCAGTACGTAACGGCTAATTAATAAGGTAAGGCTTAAGCCGGCATAAATTAACGTGGCTTTCCATTTTATATACTGCTCATCGTGGAGTACTAAGGTTAATGTGCCAAACACCGCTGCAATAGCAAAAAATAGCCATTGGCGGGCAGGTACATGGCCGTGCTTAAAGTAGCTATACGCAACTTGAATAAGCGTAGTGACCATTAAAAGGCCTGTTGCCCAGTAAATATCAACTAATTTAAATACCGCAAAAAATAATATTAGCGGGATGTATTCAATCAATGCGTGCATATACTACCTAAATTATACAAAAAGAAGTCAGGGAAGTTTTTACCACATAATACTAGGCAACTACAAGGTTGACTTGTTGCCCTGTAAGCCTTAGCCTGCGTGGCTTTAATTATCCATCATCATATTCCCACGCTTAACCAACACTGATTAAGTGTGCATTTAGGAGCCTACAATGAACAAAGCACAACTTGTTGCCCAAATAGCAAAACGCAGTGAACTAACAAAAAAAGACACACAAGCAGCCCTTACTAGCTTACAAAAAGTAATTACTAAATCGTTATCTGAAGGCGACCAAGTGCAAATTAATGGATTTGGTACATTCGCTTTAAGCTACTACCCAGCGCGCACTGGGCGTAACCCGCAAACAGGCGAAAGCATTGAAATAGAAGGCGCTAACAAACCCGTATTTAAACCTGCCAAAGCATTAAAAGATCTCCTTTAAATAGCAACCTGTATTGACCGGTACCAGTGATCAGTACCAGCGACTAGTTCCTTCAACTAATTGCAGCGAATAGCCCAGTTACCTTTTTAGGTTTAGTTAGCGCTATTAATCACAAAGTTATAGTTCGGCGCCCCCCTCTAATAGGGGGCGTCTAGAAAATAAATACCCAGTTTTTAGTTAATGCCTAACTACTTCATCTTATAAGCAAAGCTTGTGTGCTGGTTTTTAATACGCACTTTAAATTAAGCTATGTAGATTGTTCAAACCCTCTAAATGATTTACATAGCTTTGATAGCTTTAATTTATATTCATCTTTATTTTCAATAGGTTAAATTTGGCATCGGTTATGCTTTTAATAGGGAGATTGAAACATTTTATTAAACGCAATAAGGAGATCTATATGTCTACATTACAAACAAGCACTCGTTTACAAGGCAAAAAAATTGCTATTTTAGCCACCGATGGCTTTGAGCAAAGTGAGCTATTATCTCCACGTGATGCTTTACTCAATGCCGGCGCCGATATCGATATTGTGTCGGTAAAAGAGGGTGAAATTACCGGCTGGGATGAAGATAAATGGGGCGACAAAGTAAGCGTAGATAAACTTGTTACAAATGCCAGTGCCAGCGATTACGATGCGCTTATGCTGCCAGGTGGTTTATTTAACCCAGATACGTTACGCCAAGATAAGCACGCAAAAGCGTTTATAGATGGTTTTTTTGGCGCTGAGAAAAACAAACCCGTTGCAGCTATTTGCCATGCTCCTTGGTTACTTGCCGAAATTAATAAACTACGCGACCGTACTGTTACATCATTCCCGAGCATTAAAAGTGATTTAATCAATGCTGGTGCAAACTGGGTTGATGAAGAGGTGAGTGTAGACCAAGGTTTAGTAACAAGCCGCAGTCCTGCAGATTTAGAAGCATTTAATGCAAAATTTATTGAAGAAATTTTAGAAGGTAAGCATCAAGCTCACTAAGTGTAGAGCTTAATAAAAAAGGGCATTTAAAATGCCCTTTTTTAATGCGTAAATTTTAAGCTTTTACAGTGCGGTGGCCGCTTTCATATCAGCTACAAACGCTTTTAACTGCGTTGTCATCGCGTCTAAATCATTAAGGTTTGCTTCAATAATTTTAACAACGGCTGAGCCTGAAATAGCACCAGCTGCACCGGCATTTAGGGCGGCTTTTACATCATCGGGAGTAGAAATACCAAAGCCTAATAAAGCAGGGGCTGCATGGTATTCTTTTAATTTAGTTACTATGTTACCCGCTGGCATTTGCGCTTTAGTATCAGTGCCGGTAACACCCGCACGCGATAATAAATACGTGTAGCCACGGCCGTAAGATGCACATTGGCGCAGAGTATCGTCATCGGCATTGGGTGTGGCAATAAATATTGGGTCTACACCGTTTGCCATGGCTGCTTTTCTAAACATTTTAGACTCATGCAGTGGTACATCAGCAACTAAAATAGAGTCTACGCCCGCCGCTTTAGCATCTTTATAAAATGTTTCTAAACCGCGTTTAAACACAAGGTTTGAATACAATAATAAGCCAATTGGAATATCTGCATTGTAATCGCGTATTTCTTTAATAATATCAAAGCAATCTTGCGTGTTAATGTTTACATCGAGCGCACGAATATTCGCAGCTTGAATAACGGGGCCATCGGCTATTGGGTCCGAAAACGGAATACCTAGCTCCAGTGCATCCGCGCCGCCATCAATTAAGCTTTTTATAATGGCAATACTTTGCTCTTTACCTGGGTCGCCAATGGTCACAAATGGCACAAATGCACCTTGTTTTTGCTCATTAAGTGCAGCAAAAGTTTTACCGTAACGATCTGTATTTAACTGGCTCATAGTTGACCTCCTTGTGATAAAACACTGTGTACGTGGGTTAAATCTTTATCGCCACGGCCACTTAAGTTAACCACTAAAATGCTTTCTTCTGTTTGCTCTTCGGCGTATTTAAGCGCATAAGCAAGGGCATGGCTTGATTCAAGAGCTGGAATAATGCCTTCGTTTTTAGCAAGTGCTTGGAACGCATCAAGGGCTTCTGTATCGGTAATACCGACATATTGAGCACGACCCGTTTCGTGTAAAAACGCATGCTGTGGGCCAACTGCTGGGTAATCAAGACCGGCAGATACTGAGTATGACTCTTCTATTTGACCATCATTATTTTGCATAATGTACGTATAGGTGCCGTGTAATATACCTTTAGTGCCTTTACAAATTGTAGCGCCGTGCTCGTGGGTATCTAACCCTTTACCTGCAGGCTCCACACCGATGAGTTTGACACTTGGCTCGTCAATAAAGTCAGTAAACATACCAATAGCGTTAGAGCCACCGCCAACACATGCAAGTACGGCATCTGGTAAGCGTCCTTCTGCTTTTAGTACTTGTTGTTTAGCTTCTTCACCAATCACTTTTTGATACTCTCGTACAATTGTTGGGAATGGGTGAGGGCCCGCTGCGGTACCAAGTAAGTAATGAGCGTCTTGGTAGTTTGCAGACCAGTCGCGTAGTGCTTCGTTTACTGCATCTTTTAATGTGCCAGAGCCGGCTGTTACCGAGATAACCTCTGCGCCCATTAGTTTCATTCTAAATACGTTAGGCTGTTGGCGCTCAACATCTTTAGCACCCATATAAATGCGGCATTTTAAGCCAAGTAATGCACAGGCAAGCGCTGTTGCCACGCCGTGTTGGCCGGCACCCGTTTCGGCAATAACCTCTTTTTTGCCCATGCGTTTAGTCAGCAACGCTTGACCAAGTACTTGGTTGGTTTTGTGTGCGCCGCCGTGCAGTAAATCTTCACGTTTAAGGTAAAGCTTTACTTTAGGGTTTTTAATTAAATTACGCGTTAATGTGAGCGGCGTAGGGCGACCGGCATACTCGTTTAATAGCTTTGTAAACTCAGCCTGAAACTCAGGGTCTTTTTGTGCTTTGTTAAATTCGTTTTCTAACTGCTTAAGCGCAGGGACAAGTAGCTCAGGTACAAACATACCGCCAAACTCGCCAAAATAAGCTGGATTTTGCATTATAACCTCAATAATTTCTGATGCTTGTAAAAGCATTTTGTAATTTGATAGGGCACTTTTTACCCGCAGATTCTTCAACGCCTGAATTTAGATCAAGGCCCAGGGCACCTTGAGAAAGTGCGTTTTTTATATTGTCTGGATTTAAGCCACCCGCTAGCATAAAGGGGGTTGTTGCATCTTGCAGTACCGCCCAATCAAATGCTTTACCTGTCCCACCGGCTTGTGTATCGCTGTGTGTATCGTATAGATGGCGGTCTACGCCTTTTACGGGGGTTGGCAATGTATCTTTAATTGCCTGTGCTTTCCAAATTTCACACCCTTTAGGTAACTGTGTACGCAGTGCTGCAATGTAATCGTCACTTTCTTGACCGTGTAATTGTACTGCGGCCAGTTTTAGTTCATGCGCGTATTGTACCACTTGCTGCGGGCTTGCATTAACAAACACGCCCACAAATTTAAGTGGTGCACTTTGGCTTAATTCAATCGCACAATCTAAATCAACATAACGAGGCGATTTAGGGTAAAAAATGAGTCCACCGTAGAGCGCGCCATTGTTATAAGCTGCTTGTACGTCTTGTGCTCGGGTTAAACCGCACACTTTGTTATCACCTAAAATCACTTTTTTGCAGGCTTGTTCTAAATCGGCCTCAGCCATTAAAGAACTGCCAATTAAAAAGCCATCGCATAACGGCGCTAAACGTTTAACATCTTGGTGGGTATAAATGCCTGATTCTGAAATAACCACTTTATCTGCAGGGATGAGTTTACGTAATTTTTCGGTGGTGGCTAAATCCGTGCTTAAATCACGAAGGTTGCGGTTATTAATACCAATAATTTGTGCATCAAGTGCCAGGGCGCGGTGCACTTCTTCTTCGTTACTGACCTCGGTTAATACCGACATCTTAAGCGAGTCGGCGACTGCATGTAGTGCTTTATATTGCTCATCATCAAGCACTGAGAGCATTAATAAAATAGCATCGCCGCCATAAATACGTGCCATGTAAACTTGGTATTCGTCTATAAAAAAGTCTTTACAAATAAGAGGTTGCTCTACTTGGCTACGTACAAACTCTAAATAATCAAAGCTACCTTGAAAGTATTTAGCATCAGTCAGTACGCTCATGCAGGTGGCGTATTTTTTATAAACAGAGGTGATCTCTGTTAAATCAAACGGCTCTCTTATTAGCCCCTTTGAAGGCGATGCCTTTTTACATTCTAAAATAAATTGTGTTCCCGGCTTTGCCAGCGCTTCATAAAAGCTGCGACTAGTTGGCACTGCTAGGTGTTTAAAGCTCTCTAGAGGGCGCGTGGCTTTGCGCTCTATTAGCTCTTGTTTTTTATCAGCAACAATTTTGTCTAATACATTAGCCATGACTTACCTCAATAATTGCATTTAATGTGTTCATGGCTTTGCCTGAACTGAGTAATGTGTGTACCTGTTGTGCGCCTTCTTTTAATGACTGTACTTTACCGCTTAGGTATAAAAGTGCAGCCACATTGACTACGATTGCAGCATTGTGCGCATCACTGCCTTTACCTTGTAAAATAGCAAGGCTTGCATTTGCGTTGTATTGTGGGCCTTCACCGGCTAGTTGTTCAAGTGAATAGTTTGCAAGGTCAAAGTCGCTTGGGTTTAATGTGTACTGGGTTATTTCGCCATTGTTTAGCTCAACTACATTGGTTGGGCCGTGCAGGGCTATTTCGTCAGTGCCAGAACCATGCACTATCATTGCGCGCTGAGTGCCTAATGTTTTAAGTGTTTGTGCCATTGGCATACATAAAGACTCATCGTAAACACCCAGTAATTGCACGTGTGGTGCAGCTGGGTTAGCAAGTGGGCCCAAAATATTAAAAATAGTCCGTGTTTTCAGTGCAGTGCGTACGCCCATCGCATGGCGTACACCACTGTGATAATGCGGGGCAAACAAAAAAGTAAAATGTGTTTGCTCAAGGCAGTGTGCTGCCTGTGCTGGGCTCATATCAATATTAATACCCAATCCTTTTAATAAATCAGCAGAGCCCGAGTTACTCGATACGCTACGATTACCATGTTTTACCATATTAATACCCGCGGCAGCGGCAACAATAGCCGCGGTAGTACTAATATTAATTGTGTTTGAGCCATCGCCCCCGGTGCCACAGCTATCGGCAAGTTGCGTACTTGAGGTTTTAAACGCCACTGCGTTTTGGCGCATTGACGCAGCTGCACCGGCAATTTCATCGCTTACTTCGCCTTTCATTTTAAGGCTAATTAACAATGCAGTGAGCTCTATTTCGCTCATGTTACCTTGCATTATTTGGTTAAATAATGCGTTTGACTGGGCATAGTTTAACGACTTGCCTTGAATAAGTTGCTCAATAGCGTATTGAACATTTATGGTCTCTTGTGTTTGTGTACTCATAATGTCCTCTATTAGTTGGTGCGCGTTAAGTACGCAACGCTTTGTTGAAGTAGCATTGCACCATTTGGCGTCAGTATTGACTCAGGATGAAATTGATAACCTAATGCTTTATCGTCGTGGTGATATATGGCCATAGGAATATCGTCAAATTGTGCAATTACCTTTATATTTTCAGGTACTTTGGTTGCCATTAATGAATGGTATCGCGCTACAGGCATGGTATTGCCCATTCCTTCAAACACCGGATGCGGGTTTAAATTAATGATTGATGACTTACCATGTACGGTTTCGCCCGCGTGGCCGATTACTCCACCGTAACTTTGTGTAAGTGCCTGTTGCCCTAGGCAAATGCCCAGCATAGGGAAGTGGCCTTTAGCCAGTTCGATTAATTCCATTAAGCAACCTGCGTCACTGGGTGCACCAGGTCCTGGCGAAAGCACTAATAATACTTGGCCTTTCTCTTGGCGCATTTTATTAAAAATAACCTCTGCGCTTATATTATTTCTGTATACCACAAGCTCACAGCCCAGCATGGACAGTTCATCAACCAGGTTGTAGCTAAACGAATCAAAGTTATCTAAAAAGTATATTTTCATTGGGTTTGCTGTACTCATTTTATACCGCCTTATAAGTTGATTTTATGGCGGTGATCACCGCTTGGGCTTTAGCGCGGGTTTCGTTCGCTTCGGCTTGCGGATCAGAGTCGTACACAACGCCAGCACCTGCTTGTACATAGGCGGTATTATTTTTTACAAACGCTGAGCGAATAACAATGCAGCTATCCATTGCACCATCGCCGGTTAAATAACCTACTGCGCCACCGTAGCTGCCACGGCGTTTGCCTTCGGTTTGGCGTACAAGTTCGGCAGCGCGCACCTTAGGAGCGCCTACCAGCGTGCCCATGTTCATACATGCTTGGTAAGCGTGCAATGCATCAAGTTCTGGCTTTAATGTGCCCACAACGCGAGAAACCAAGTGCATGACTTGTGAATAGCGGTCTACTTTTAATAGCTCTTTTGCATGGCGCGTGCCGGCTACACTTATGCGTGCCACATCGTTACGGGCTAAATCAACCAACATTAAATGTTCAGCACGCTCTTTTTGATCGTTTCTTAGTTCAAGTTCAATACGGCTGTCTAAATCTGGGTTGATTGCCCCATTGGCAAATTTTCCGCGTGGACGAGTACCGGCAATAGGGTAAACTTCAACTTGTTTGCTATTTACTTCGTACTTAAGCGCCGACTCAGGAGAGGCACCAAATAAAGCAAATTCTTCATCGCGCATATAAAACATATAAGGGCTTGGATTTTGCTTTTTAAGCTGGCTATATGCGTGCAACGAATCAGGGCAGGGCAGTGAAAATGTACGCGAAGGCACAACCTGAAAAATGTCACCATCAACTATGTTCTTTTTAAGCTTAACTACTTGTTCGCAGTAAGTTTCATCGCTTATATCAACATTTACATCGCAGGTACCTGTTTGCATAGGGGCGCTAAATTCTTCAGCTTTGTCGCATAAGGCATTTAACCGTTCAAGTTCTTTACCTACCTCAAAACAATTAGCGTGTACGTCTGGGCCATTAAATACATTACCAATAAGCTCAGTAGTTTGCTTTTGATGATCGATAACCACTAAGGTTTCGGCTAAGTAAAAAACGTAGTCTGGACAAGTGTTTTCGCCATCGGGTACGTCGCTTAGCTGCTCAAAATTAGCCACCATATCGTAGGCAAATACGCCTCCTAAAAATACCGAAAACGGGTTTTCGGTGGTGCTTTTGATACTGTTTATACAGGTGCGTAACGCGCTAAATGCATTGTCGGCAACCAGTTTACTTGCCTCGTCAATGTTGTTTGAGCAGCCTTTGTAAACAAGGGTTAGGCTGGTGTCGGTTAAGGTTGCATCGCAGCTTTGTACATTGTCTCTTAAATACGGCAGTAACTGTTTTCCGTTATTAGATTGAGCACTTAGCGTCACGGTTTTACCTTGGCATACAATGCGCAGTGCACAGTCAACTAAAATTAAGCTTTTAACACTGTCTTTAGAATCAATTTCGGCTGATTCAAGCAGTAGCGAGTTAGGCTTATCAAGTGCAGCATAAAGTGCAAGTGGGCTACTAATGTAGTCGCGTACTTGCGTTATGCTAGTAACTTCGCCTGGTGTGGTAGTTATATGACTAAAAATCAAACCTCATTCCCTCAAAAAATAAAACCCCGCAATGCCTTGGCAGTGCGGGGTTTGAATAACGATATCTAAATTACAAACAGATCATTACCGTCCCGCTATATCAGGCGCCACCACCAACGATGTGTAAGAGTAAGACCGTTATTCATGTTTTTTTGCCTCAAAATAAAAAATTAAATACGTAAAATTTAGTTATAAAAAAACCCGCATAATGCGGGTTTTGAATTTTTGCTAGACACGACAATTCATCACCCAAAAATTATGAGTGCCACCACCAAATAGTGTGTTGAATTGAATTGATCATTATTTTTAATTCTTAATGTGTCTTAAAGTGGCTACAGTAAAACGTATTTAGCGCTTTTGTGTCAAGTGTTTATTTAAAACAATTTAGTCAAAAAAGTTGTTATACTTATATAAACATTCATTCCCCTTAAATTTAAGCAGTTTCCTTTTGATAAAATACGATTTACACAGCCATACAACACATTCAGACGGGCAGTTAACGGTTGAGCAATTATTAAACCGTGCCGTAGAAAAAAACATTGATGTGTTTGCGATAACCGATCACGACACTGTGGCTGCTATTGCGCCGGCAAAAGCGTATATCGAAACCCAAAACCTACCGGTTAAGCTTATATCTGGCGTAGAAATTTCTACCAAGTGGGAAAGCTTTGAAATACATATTGTCGGGCTAAATATTGATATAAATAACAATGCCCTTACATCGTTACTATTGGCGCAGCAGCAAAAGCGGGATGAGCGCGCGATTGAAATTGGTAAAAGGCTGGCAAAAAACGGCTTTGATGGCATTTATGAACAAGCCAAAGTGCTGGCAGAAAACGCCCAAATTACTCGAGCTCATTTTGCGCGAGCATTAATAGAGCGAGGGGTGGCTAAAAATTTTCCTGGAGTATTTAAAAAGTACTTAGGGCGCAGTAAAACAGGTTACGTACCTAGTGCTTGGTGTGATATGCAAACAGCCATTAGTGCCATACATGCTGCAGGTGGAGTGGCCGTACTTGCACACCCAGGGCGTTATCAAATGTCTAATAAATGGTTACGCAAGTTACTTGTGCAATACAAAAGTGACGGGGGTGATGCGATGGAAGTTGCGCAGCCGCAACAAGCGCCCACTGAACGCCAATTTTTAGGGCAACTGAGCCAAGAGTACGGTTTACTGTGCTCGCAAGGTTCTGACTTTCATTTTCCAACTAGTTATTTAGAGCTAGGTAAAAACTTATACTTACCCAAAGACTGCCAAGGGGTTTGGCAAGTGTGGGAAGGGCAAGAAGGAGCATTATCATGAGTCAATTAATTCATATTCACCCAGCAAACCCACAGCCACGATTGATCAGCCAAGCGGTTGATATTATAAAACAGGGCGGGGTTGTTGTTTACCCAACAGATTCGGGCTATGCCATAGGGTGTAACCTCGGTAATAAGCAAGCAAAAGAGCGTATAGAGCGTATCCGTGGTATAGAAAAACACCATAACTTTACGCTGGTATGCCGTGATTTGTCTGAGCTTGCAACGTATGCCCGTGTAGATAACCAAATGTTTAGGCTTATTAAAAATAATACGCCAGGGCCATACACTTTTATTTTTAAAGGCACAAAAGAGGTGCCAAAGCGTTTATTAAACGATAAGAAAAAAACCATTGGTATGCGCGTTATAGAACACCCTATTGCATGTGCATTACTTGCAGAGCTTGGGGAGCCGTTAATGTCGTGCTCGTTAATTTTACCTGGAGAAGAGTTTACAGAATCAGATCCAGATGAAATTTTAACGCGTTTAGATAAACACGTCGATTTAATTATTGACGGCGGACACCTTGCAGAGCAAGCAACCACGGTTATTGATCTATCAGAAGATGATATTCATATTTTGCGTGTAGGCTGTGGCGACACCAGTCCGTTTGAGTAACCTGTGTGAGTGATACAACACCGAGCGTTGATAATACTCAAAGCGAGCCAGTGCAGCAAAAGCTGCCACTGGCTTTTTTGCATGGCAAAGCCGTTGTAGATAAACCCGAAGATTTATACATTCCGCCCGATGCACTTGAAATTATTTTGGAAACCTTTGAAGGCCCGCTTGATTTACTGTTGTATCTGATAAAAAAGCATAAGTTAGATGTACTCGAACTCTCTATTTTTAGTATTACTGAGCAATATGTCAGTTATGTAGAAATGATGAGTGAGTTTCAGTTAGAGCTTGCCGGTGAGTACTTAGTAATGGCCGCGTTATTGGCGCAAATAAAATCGCGTCTGTTATTGCCTGTACACGAGGAGCTCGAAGAAGAGGAAGACCCCCGCGCAGAACTAATTAAGCGTTTAAAAGAATACGAGCAGTTTAAAAAAGCAGCCGAAAATATAGATGCCATTCCCCGCGTAGGCCGTGATATTTTTGTAGCTAATGCAACTATGCCAGTTATTGAAAATACCGCTCAAAATCTGCCAGAGCTTGAATTAAAAGATTTAATGTTAGCACTGAGCGACGTGATGGGGCGCGCCAAAACATTTGAGCATCACCAAGTAACAGCCGAAGTACTCTCTACACGGGAGCGGATGAGCCAAATTTTAGCCCAGCTGAGTAACGCTAAAAAAGCACTGCCGTTTAGCGATTTATTCACTCTTAGTGAAGGCCGAAGCGGTGTAGTGGTGAGCTTTATTGCTATGCTTGAGCTTATAAAAGAAGGTTTAATAAGCTGTTTGCAGGTCTCACCTGATAGCCTAATTTATATAAACCTCACCGATACACCCAACAGCCTTTAATTTACGTGGCGTAACTAAACGCATTACGTTTGAATTAGGTAAAGTAGCTAAGGGCAAGGTCTATGGGGCGGCTACCGTGCTGGTTTTGAGGGCGAAATGAGTTTAAAACCGGCCGATTAAGGGGGTATTATAATTTAGGCGTGGCGTTTTTGCTTTTTGTAGCGTGAATTCTTGATTCTAATAAGGGTTTTAAATGCGCTGGTAACCAGCGTAACATTACGTTGTGATATTGCTCGGTTTGCTTAATTTTTTTTAATTGTTCACCTAATAGTTGAATATTTTTAGCGCCTTGTTCATTTTTAGTGCAGCCAATATAGCCATAGCTCAACGGTGGCGCTTCAACAATCGCTCGCTGAGTGAGATTTTCTTCAAAGTACATAGATTTAGCTAAGTAATGATGCTCACTTGGGTAGCCTAATAAAATATCTAAGCGCTTTAAATTAAGCATATAAGTAAGGCTTGCTAAACTATTTCGTGTTGGGCGAATAACAATATCAACATCGGGGGTGTTATTTATTACACTATCGAGTTGTTCGCCGTATGAGCGGTTCATAGAGACACCTAACGTGAGCTTTTTCTCTGCTAATAAATCATATAATGACACCGCTTTATCGCTAGGCACTTCAAGCGAGTCTGCCAAGCCTTTGTGCATAGCAATAGAGGGTGAGAGCCCAGTAGTTGAACTTTGTTCGCTAAAATGAATAAATTGTTCTCTAAATGTATTTTTATAAAGTGATAGGGCGCAATGTGTGGCTGATTTATTGGCTAGTTCTTGCGTAACTTTGCCAGAGGGGATAACAAGGCGATTAAACGTGATGTGAGGAAGTTGTTGTTCAAGTAAGGTTATAACGCTTTCATCACGGCCCTGGTGTTGGTATTTTCCATTTAAAATGTAATAGGGCGCAAAGTCGTGCGTTAGCCAGTTAATAGTATGGGCGTAACTCGGTAAAGAAATACTTAAATAAAAGGTGATACACAAAAATGCACGGAGCATTACTACAACAACCTAAAACAACGAAATTATTGCTATTGTAGTCAATTAAGTGCAACAAAGTAAAATGCCAGCTACAAAGCTGGCACATTTTTTTAACACTAACTGTCTGGGCAGTTAATTTCTCGCAATGTTTAGTTGGCTTTTAACCATTTTACAAACTCGCGTGCTTCGCTTGCTTTTTGAAACATTGCGTTTTTCAAACCTTGCGTATCACTAAAAATAACACGTTGTTTGTTTACAGAAATTGATTGCACCGGATGGGCAATTTGGATCATAGATCCATTGTATTTATAAGACATAATAAAACTCACTTTATTCTTGTTATTTACTCTGCGCTATTTTTTATAGCCAAATGCAGTTAATAAATTAACGATGTTGTGTTTAGCTTCATTACAGTGTTGACGATCTTTATGACACTTTTGCGATGATATAAAAAAATCATCAAGGTATTAATAGGGGTTCTCGCCGTACGATAACTTAGCTTTAAAATATACGTTTTGCGGGGCTTACTGGATCAGGGTAAAAAGGTTAACCGCGATGGTTTATTTAAACCAGAGAGGAAAGGTAACCTAAATTAAAAATGTGTGCAAGCTATTTATTTAAAAATTATTTATACTTAATTTTATCAACTGCTTAAACGCATAGATTTTAATCTTAAAAAGGTAAGTATGAATTACATAATAGTCAGTGATATTTATGGTTTAACGGCACCTTTCAAGCGGTTATTAAATAATATACAAGTCACTTCAGTGGCCATAGACCCCTACAATGGTCAGCTTCAACCCATTGATAGTGAAAAATATTATTATAATAAATTTATAAATGACTGTGGTCATGATAATTATGCCGCAAAACTTTTAAATGTATTTAATAACCTTAAAGAGCCCACAACGTGCATAGGGTTTAGTGCAGGGGCAAGTGCTGCATGGCGTGCGCAGTTATTAACAGGCAATCCACACCTAAAAAAGCTGTTCGGCTTTTACCCTTCGCAAATTAGAAATCATTTAGATATTTCGGCAAAAGTACCTTGCACGTTTATTTTTCCACATACAGAAATGCATTTTAATGTAGATGAAGTGATAAGTGCTTTAGCCAGTAAAAGCCAAGTTACGTGTAACAAAACACCATTTTTACACGGGTTTATGAATGCGTACTCAGCTAATTACGATGGCAATGCGTATGATGAATATTGCGCACTTATTAAAAGCCTTTAAAGTGAATTTAACTGCGTTTTAGTAATAACAGGAAAGTCGATACGTGTATTATATTGTGCGTACAAGGTGGTAAAAATACTACTGCGCGAGAGCTTATCTAAATCTTTTATAAGTGTTTTGGCACTCGCGCGTACAGTTCTGCAGCATTTTTGGTATTGCTTTATTACAGTGGCGACGCTTTTACCTTGCTTTTGAAGAGCTAAATCAGCCTCTGCAAAAAATGCAGCTCCCGTCCAATATACGCGCTGTTGTGCGCGCTGTTTCCACATATCACTTGAAAGCTTATTAAGCGGTTGCTGTTTTGTTTTGGTCTGTAAGCGTGCTCGCTCAAACCCTGCGTTCAAGCGCTGAACAAATTGCGCTTGGCTGATCACACCGCTGTCGCGCATTATGACGTTTTGCATGTAGCTAGCAAACCCTTCGCTGAGCCAAAAGCCTGAGTAAGGCAGCAATGGTAGATATAAATGTGAAAGCTCATGGTAGAGCGTCCAATCTTTTGTAAAAGCTTTTAAACTTGCATAGCGGTCAATATGCAGCTCTAAGCCATCTGGGTTACTGCGTTTTACACTTGCCCATGGCACGGGTTCAAAAGCAAAATATTGTGGCTTTAAATAAATAGGTAAGGTGCTTTGTTGTAATGGACCTAACGTATTTTGTGTTTTTGTAAGGCTTTGATTTATCCAAGTAGCCACTGTTTTTTGGCCCTTAGTCGTGAGCGAGTCTAAATTATGAATAACCACATCGACCGCTGAGACTTTTAAAGAGCACATTAATAGCAATAACAGCCAAAATAACTTCATTTATACCTCCTAAATACGCGCTTAATACTAGACCCACTATTCACGTAATTAAGCACATGTAATTTGCTATTTTTTTAACTAATATCAATTATAAAAAGCAAATTGCATACATGCACAAGCAAGCATGATTTAATCAACTAACACTATTTTAGTATAGGTATTAAGCATGGCTTATCAGCATATTAAAATCCCTGAGCACGGACAAAATATTACTATTGATGCTAAAGGCCAGTGGCATGTGCCTGTAAATCCTATTATTGCTTATATTAATGGTGACGGGGTCGGGCAAGAGGTCACCCCTGCCATGCAGCATGTGGTCAATAATGCCATTGCACACTGCTACTGCGGGGAGCGAAAAATCCATTGGATGCAAGTATATAATGGCGAACAAGCAGCAAAATTATATGATGGCGATTGGTTCCCAGAGGAGACGATTAATGCCGTGCGAGCCTGTAAAATAGCAATTAAAGGGCCGTTAACGACACCTCTTGGCGGCGGTTTTCGCTCACTAAATGTGGCGCTAAGGCATGAAATGGATTTATTTGTAAATATGCGCACTGTTAAAGGATTAAGTGCGTTGCCATCGCCGTTAAAAAATCCATTTTTAACTAACATAACAGTGCTGCGAGATAGCAGCGAAGATGTCTATTCAGGAATAGAGTGGCAAGCCGGCAGCGTAGAGAGTGAGAAAATGCTCGACTTTTTATGTGAAGAAATGGGCGTAACGCGTCTAAGGTTTTCACAAGAGTGTGGCATAGGTATAAAAAATATATCTAAAGAAGGCTCCGAGCGCCTAGTACGCTATGCAATAAATTACGCCCTTAAAAATAACAGCGAATCGTTAACGCTTGTCCATAAAGGGAACGTGCTTAAATTTACCGATGGCGCCTTTAAACGTTGGGGGTTTGCTTTAGCGCAAAATGAGTTTAGCGCTACTCCACACGAAAACGGACGCTGGCTTAAAATAGCACGCGCAAATAAACCGCCTTTAATCATTAAAGAAGTGATAGCCGATAATATGCTGCAGCAATGCCTAATGAACCCAGAGCAATTTGATGTAGTAGCAACCACAAATCAAAATGGCGACTTTTTGGCCGACATGCTTAGCGCACAAGTGGGGGGGGTAGGAATAATGCCTGCAGCCAATTTAAATAACGATGTGGCTTTTTTTGAGCCAACCCATGGCACGTTTGAGCGAATAGCAGGGCAAAACAAAGCAAATCCAAGCAGCAGTATTTTAAGTGGCGCTTTAATGCTTAAGTTTATGGGCTGGGATGAGGCAGCAACGCTGATTGAACACGCGCTCGAACAAGCACTCAAAAACGGTAATGTAACTTTTGATTTAGCACAGAATAGCAATGACTCGATAACCCTAAGTTGCAATGACTTTGCACAAAAGGTTATCGAGTATTTTTAAGCAGCTCCATTATTAGGCCGCTGTGGCTGTTTTTGCCGTGTGTACACATGGGCGATTAGTAAGCTGTGCAGCGCGGTGATAAATATCGTGTGCATTAGGTTCATCACACTGCGTACCGCTAAGTGTATCCATTAATGCAACTACTATAATTGCCGGTACTTGGCAGCAGTATTCATCAAGTACCGCCTCGGTTGTTTGTGCATCTACATGACAAAGCGGGTGGTCTTTACGCTGGTATGCATGCAGTAGCGTATCTACTTCTAAAATGTCATCGGGCTGGTGCTTTGTTTTACGGCATTTACAACCAAACTCGTCAACCAAGGTAGCAAGTGCTTGGTATGTCTCAGCGGCATTGGTTTTAGTGCATAACTGCTGGGTAATAAACTGATGTAAATTAGCATCAATAAATAACCCGTCTTGTTGTGTGAAGCTTGATGTTGTCATAATCATTACTCTTAGTTTGTTGGCTTAACTTCACTTTAGCGCTAAGTGTATTATTTATGAAATTGTTGTTTTCAATAACTGATATTGATTTTATCAATAGTAAATGAAAGCTTACTAAAACTCACCTAGCATGCTTAATTAAAGTGGTGCAAAAACCTATAAAAATGCACAAAACTGGGACACACTAAATAATAGTTAAAAGCATAATTTAATTAGGCGATTGATTTTAAATGTTTTTTATTTACGTGGAGGGTTGGCATCAAGGTTGCTAAGTGTAAAGGGGAGGGTTAACTCCTATTTCTACGATTTCAAAAGCGCCATGGTATTTTCCCAAAGTTGAATACCATGGAGCTTTTTTATTTTTAAAAGAGCAATGCGCATATAATGGTTGTGATAAAAACGACGAAATAAAGTTTATGATGCCAGTTTTTCTTATAATTTTTACGATACTGTTTGATCATAATATCAACATCGTCTTTTGAAAAAATATGTTCACATCGGTAGCACTCTTGTATACCTTTTTTAATAAAAGCACCACATTTTATACATCTATAAATATAGCTAAGGCGGCTGTCGCACAGGTAAGGGTATTCTTTTTTATTCTTCATAATTGTTATTCATGTGAGCTTTTTTTTGCTTTACTAACGTTTCTATGCCGTGCGCGACGGTTATACACCCTAAGCCTATTCCACCAAAAATAAAAAAATAGAACTTTTTGGGACTCGATTCGATAGAAGCAATTACCCGTTCCCCTCCTTTATTATGTATAACGCCATCGTTATAAGTAAAGTAGCTCCATAGAATGAAAAACAAGCCCAGTAAAATAGTTACGTATGCTTTAGTTTCTTGCTTTGAGTTTTGCTCTGATATTTCTAATTGCTTTAAAACTTTAGGATCCACTCTCTTTGGGTTATTTAGCTCCTCTATTATGCGCTTGTATCTTTGTGGGTACTTGTTTGCATCAATAGTTTCAAGTGCTTCATGTAATTCTTTAAGAGAATAATTAGAATAATCAATGTTGATAGTGACTTTCCTTAAACACTTTTTTAAATATATTTTAAGCTGTAGTCAGAATTTTAAATTAAAGAAAATTACTAACTACCTATCAGCAATTGTTTTAGCAAACTCAAGTAACTCACGGCGAAGCCATTGGTGTGCGGGAGCATGGTGAAGTAGCGGGCTCCATATCATTTTTACCTCAATAGGGACTATTTGAAACGGTACTGGGCTAATGACTAAATCGGTATGCGTGGTTAATAATTTAGCCTGCCTGCGCGGTAAAGTAGCAATAAGTTGCTCTGATTGGCATAGCAAACTTGCAATCATGTAGTGGCGTGTAAACACCCGTATTTTTCGGGTTTGCTCTAACTGCCAAAGTGCTTCATCTACCCAGCCGAGCTTTTGCTTGCCTGATTTATTGGTAACGGCGGCTTCAGGCCCCCAACCAGCACGGTTTACCCAAATGTGTTCTTTTTGTAGGTAATCATCAAGGCTTGAATGCTGTAAAAAGGTATTTTTAGGATGGGTTAAACAGCAGTAATTATCTCGCCAAACGCTGGCTTGATGAAACGAGCGTGGTAGACCGTTAAATCGATTAATAGCTAAATCGATAGTGCCTTTTTCCATATCTTGCAGGTTTACATCGCTTGGGCTAAGTACATCAAAATTAATCCCTGGGTTTTTAGTTAACTGCTCAGTAATAAAGGGGGCAATTAGGGTCGACTCCATGTAGTCGTTTGCCATTATTCTAAAGGTCACCTCTGCCGTTGCTGGGTTAAATTGCTCACTGGGCTGAGTAATTGCCTCTGCCATTTTTAAAAGAGACTCTATTTCAGGCTTTAAGCTAAGTGCTTTGCTGGTGGGGGTCATAGAGCCTGCGGCACGCACAAGTAGCGGGTCGTCAAATAAATCACGTAATCGTTTAAGTGCGTTACTCATGGCAGGTTGTGTTAGCGCGAGTTTATTAGCCGCTTTTGAAACACTTTTTTCATCAATGAGCACATTTAAGTACACTAATAAGTTGAGATCGACGTTACGTATATTCATGTGGGCGTGTTGGCCTTTCAGGGTTGAAATTTGTTCAATCTAGGGACGGTTAAATCGCGGCGCGAGATTTGCCACCTAGTGGGCTCGATAACTGCTCCTGCGTTATTCTAATGACTTACATCCATGTAAGAATAAGTAAAAATCGTGCAACAAAGAGTTAATCGTCCCTAGGAAGAACCCTCTGGGCAGTGTGTATTTGGCCTTTATGCGGCGTTAAAGTACATTTATGGGGAGTAACCACACTACATGTGCTTTGCCTTGCTTAAAAGCCAAATTCACGGCTGCAAAATTAACCTCGAAAGGTCAATACGCTCAATAAATTTTATTTATATGCTTTATTAATTACCTAAATTAAAGCCTGCTTGCTAAGGTGTAAACAATTAATAAAAAATAACCGCTATAAGTGGTAAAAATAAAAGTGCTGTAATCATGTCAAAATCGTTAACTAATCAATCCAATAATGCGCTACAGCAAGTTATTGCTACCAAGTTGGCCCGCGCTGTTTTTGCAGGCTTTGAAGCCATGTTTGCGCAGTTTTTAAATATTACGCTAGGTGCGCAAAGCCGGTTTGAACAACAAAAGTATCACGATGTGCAAAGTGCCATGCGAGAGCGCTTACAAGTGTACGAACGGGAAGTAAAAAATGTCAGTGAAGCTGTCAGAGTAATTGCTTACGCTGAACTGAGTTGCCCGCAAACATGGCAGCTAGCTAAAAATATATACGGCGATATGGTGCAAAATCATGAAAATAAACCCATAGCGCATACCTTTTTTAATTCTACCTTTGGTGCAATTTGGGACGATAAAAAAATACGTACCGTACATTTGTTTGTATTAAAAGCAAAATATAGAAGCGAGCCGCGTTCGTATGAAAACTTAGTAAGGAGAATATCGTTTAAAGATGGGTTTAACCATGCTGTAAAAACGCTCATTACCCGCCAAGCATTTAGAGTACCGTTTAGTCATTTAGATGCCGATTTACACGCATTGCAAACAACCTTAATGGCTGGTGCAAAGCAGCAATGTAAACAAGTGTATGAACTTATAAATTTAAATAATGGATATATAGAATACGCAAATTCATTATTTTTTAGAAACAAAGCCTGTTACTTAATAGGGCGCTGTATCGCTACAAATGGCGATAATATGCCTTTTGCTATCGCCATATTAAATACTAATAAAGGGTTAAAGCTTGATGCCGTAATGATGGGCGCTGATCAGTTAAGTTTACTGTTTGGTTTTGCTCGCACCTATTTTATGGTGGATACCGACCAGCCCGCGCGCTATGTAGATTACTTAAGCGTGCTGATGCCTCATAAAAAACGGTTTGAATTATTTAATGCGATTGGCTTTATTAAGCACGCTAAAACAGAGTTTTATCGTTACAAAGTTGATACCACTAAAAATAGCCCGACTCATTTTAAATACGTGACAGCACCAGGTACACCCGGCATGGTTATGCTGGTATTTACCACTGAAGGGCTAGACTACGTTTATAAAGTAATAAAAGATAAATTTAGCGCACCCAAAACAGCAACAAAAGCACAAGTAAAAGCCAAGTACAATTTTGTAAAGCAAGCCGACCGCGTAGGGCGCTTAGTTGATACACATGAATTTAGGTATTTAGCGTTCGACCTCAGCCGCTTTAGCGACGAGTTACTTAAGCAAATGAAGGCACAAATTGGCAGTAGCATGGTTATATCGGGTAAGGCGCTTATTTTAAAGCATGTGTATGTTGAGCGAAAAATGACGCCGCTTAATTTATACATTAATCACTGCTCTGACAAAGCATTACAACAGGTTATGACCGATTACGGTAAAGCGATTAAAGACTTAGCGGGTGCTAATATATTCCCAGGGGATATGCTAATGAAAAACTTTGGTGTAACCCGTTGGGGTCGTGTGGTTTTTTACGACTATGATGAAATTTGCCCGCTTACTGATTGTCACTTTAGAGATGTGCCTACTGCGCAAAACGCGCTTGAGGAGTTAAGTAGTAATACTTACTTTGATATAGCAGAAAACGATATATTCCCCAGCCAGTTTAAGGTTTTTTTTAGTGCAAACGAAACGGCATTTAACTATTTTAACGATGAACATAGCGATCTGTTTTTAGCCGATTTTTGGCAAGCTTGCCAACAACAAATCAAATCAGGCTATTTGCCCGATGTGTACCCGTATAAAAAAAGTTGGCGGTTTAAATAAAAATAACCAACCCCATGTCTTAACTATTATAAATTTTTATAAAACTTAATACGGAGCATTAATGAAATATATTTCTCATGAGGATGGCACCCTTGCATTAAGTGAAACCGATAAACCGGTTATAAAAAGCCACGAAGTGCTAGTAAAAGTATCTGCTATAGGTGTAAATCGCGCTGATTGCATGCAGCGCCAAGGTAAATATCCAGCGCCAGCTGGGGATAGCCCCATTTTAGGTTTAGAGTGTGCAGGCACAGTGGTTGAGCTTGGCAGTGAAGTGGATAAAAGCTGGCTTCATAAACGTATTTTTAGCTTGTGCGCAGGCGGGGCTTACAGCGAGTACGTAGCTATAGATGCCAAACAATTAATGGCATTACCCGATGAGCTAACCATGGTAGAAGGTGCTGCCATTAGCGAAGTATACCTAACAGCATTTGGTGCGCTTTTTGAACTTGGTAAATTACAACAAGGCCAAACAGCGCTTATTCATGCAGGGGCAAGTGGAGTAGGTGGTGCGGCTATTCAAATGGCTAAAAGTGCAGGTGCAACGGTGGTTATTACTGCCGGCTCAGATGAAAAATGCCAACATGCAAAAGCGCTTGGCGCCGATCATGCCATTAACTACAAAACAACTGACTTTGTAGAATATATGCAAGCAAATGAGCTTTCAGCAAATGTAATCGTAGATCCTGTTTCGGGCAGTTATTTAAATAAAAATGCGGCTATTGCGGCCATGGATTGCCAAATTATTATGCTTGCTTTTTTAGATGGGCGTTTTGCTGAGGTTGATTTTGCAGCGTTGTTACGCAAACGTATTTCGTTTCATGCCTCAACACTTAGAAACCGGAGCATTGAGTTTAAACGCCAATTACGCGATGATTTAGTCGCGCGTTTTTACAATGATATTGCAACTAGAAAGTACGAGTTTAACGTTTATAAAACACTACCGTGGAGCGATGCAAGCGAAGCGCACGCAATATTAGAGCGTAATGAAAATGCAGGTAAAGTGGTACTACTGGTAGAGTAACTCTTTAATTTTAGGGTTTAGCCCATATACTAAGCCCTATAAAAAACACATAAGGTTAATAATGAATCCAATACTAGCAATACTTAAAGAGCACAACGTAAGCGACGAAAAAGTAAAAGCACTATTCGAAGCCTTTACGCAAAACCCAATGATGGCTATGGCACTAGTGCAAGAGCTTGGTATTCCACCTGAAAAACTACAGCAATTAATGGCGGTGGTAATGACTCAACCGCATTTAATTAAAGAGGCTACCGACGAGCTAGGCTTAGACTTTGAAAAGGTAAAAGAAGCGAAAGATAAGCTAAACCAGCAATAAGCCCAACAAGTTACTCATTACCAAGGCATAAGCCTTGGTAATCTTGCCTTAAGTTCCACACACTTTTTGTTACATTGTTCATTGAACTGCTTGGTATTAAGCGAGTCATACTAGTACTTATGATAGATAGGGACTAGGTATGAAGGCACTTTATAAATTTTGGAAAAATAACCGTTCGTTAATTTTATTTATTGCGCTTATGAGCGTGTTTAGAAGCGCGGTTGCCGATTGGTATGAAGTACCGACAGGCTCGATGAAACCCACTATTTTAGAAGGCGATAGAATATTAACTGATAAAATGGCCTACGATATTCGCATTCCGTTTACGCATATACCTTTAGTAAAATTAGCCGACCCAAAAACAGGCGATATTATTGTATTTGATTCTCAAGCTGCAGAAAATCGGTTAATTAAACGCGTAATTGGTGTACCTGGCGATACTGTTGCACTTTACAATAACGAGCTTGTCATTAATGGCGTTAAAGTTAATTACAATAATCTGCAAAGCAATATTGATTCTTTAGATAAAATAGAAGACTTAAATGGTCATAAGCACATGATTCGTGTTGCGCATACGCCTTCGCAGCTATCGGGTTTTAATAAAATAACCATTCCAGATGATTATTATTTAGCAATGGGTGATAACCGCGACCACAGTGCTGACTCGCGTGTGATTGGTTTAATTCCTCGCAGCGAACTACTTGGCAAAGCAGAGCGCATTATTGTGTCGCTTGATTACGACGATTATTACTTACCGCGTAAAAACCGCTTTTTAAAACCCTTACTTTAAGGCGGTTTTGGGCGCTAACCACACGCCCGATTTTAATCGCTTAGCTCTACAATTTTTTGTGCAATATTATAAAGCGAGCAGTGCGAGTTCATTGCTTGCTGTTGTAATTTTTTATGAGCTTGCTCTTCGCTAAGGCTTAACTGTTCAATTAAAATATATTTTGCCTGATGTATTATTTTTTGTTCTGTTATTACTCGTTTAGCATCAACTAAAGCCTGATTTATTTGCTTAATATGCTGGCTTTGCTCCATGATTAAGTCGTACATACTTTTATTACTATTGAGTTTATTGGCGGCGGTATTTTGGGGTGTGCTTTGCTTAAACGCGAGTTGGCCATCAGTAATTGGCATGTATTGCTCTTCTAGGCTGCTTATAACCTGTTTGTTTGAATTTAAAGTTCGCTGTGCCTGAGCTATTTGCATTGCTGCAGTGTCAATAAGGTAGTCACTGAGGTTTTGCTCAATCTTATGCATAATATCTATGCGCGTTGTTGTCACCTCGTACCACACTTCACTAAGTTGAGAGAGCGGCTGCGCGTTTTCGTCATCTAAATTTTGTAAAAGCCCCCTCAGCTGATCTACCTGTTTATTGACGGGGTGATCAGTTAAAGATCGGTAGCATTTTAATACATGGTCGTCGGCGTACTCGTTAAAAAACGTAAAGCTGTGGTGCTGTTGTTGAACAAAATGCGCAAGCTGTTGTTTTTGCTCTACAGTAAACTTACTTGATGCAAACGCTTGCGCGCCGCATGCACGTTCTTGCCCAGCATATTCTTTACCTTGCATAAAGTTAAAGTAGGCAACAAGCAAGCGAGTAACGCGCGGATCGCTTGCGCCATCGGCGGCTTCTAAAATAATATTAAGTAAATACGATATAAGCTGTGTGTATGATTGGGTAGCATGCACAGGACTCACTTTTTGATTTGCTATTTGTACTCTAAGGTTTGGTAGCGCATCTAACGATTGCAAACTATGGGTAATTAAATTGTATAAACGGGTGTGGCCTGTGTCGGCGTTATCGGTAATAAAAGTCGTTTTTATTGACTGGTAAAACTGTGTTTGCGTTTGTTCTGTTAAGCTAATCTGTTGCTTTAGCTGCGAAGTAAAACGCTTGCGGTTTGAGGCGAGATAAATATTGCTCATGCCGCGCTCTTTTTGTAACTGATGTATAAAATCGCCCAGTTTAGTAAGTGATGCACAGCTTTTTTGAAGCTGTTTTAAGGCATGAATCTCTTGGTATTTTGCTGCTAATAAAAACTGTTTTGTGAGAGGGTTGCTCGATAACATAGGACTTGTTCCGCACTGTTTTGTTTTTAAAGTGCAACCACTGTTCCAAACATTTAAAAATGCATTGATTGAATTTAAAACTAAATTAAAACAGTCTCTTAAAGCCATTGTTTTTATTTGTTTGCCTATTAACTGTTGTGTATTTAATACAGTAATAAACCTTTTTGGTGCAAAATTTGTGATTTATGCACCCCATTGCGTCCTTTGTAAAATAAGAAAAAAAAGTGTTTACTCTGTAAACTACACAAAGCAAACACCAGAGGGGGAATTTATACCTCGCTATACTTAAGCAGCTCTGGGCTAACAGCCATTTTATGATTTATTACCTCGCCAACCATAATGAGCGTAGGGCCTGTTAATGTATGAACTGCACCTTCACTGACAATATGCTCAAGCGTGCTGGTTATTATCTTTTGTTTATTCGTTGTCGCATTTTCTATTAGTGCGATAGGGGTTGTTTTAGGCCAGCCAACTGATAGCAAGCCCGTGCTTAATGCGTTTAATCGCGCTAACCCCATATAAACGACTAATGTGGGATTATTGGCGTTTTGCACATAGCTGTAGTTGTGCCAATTAGGGAGTTTATTAGGATCGGCAAATTGTGCCGTTAAAAACGTAACACTTCGGGCCACATCGCGGGCGGTAAGGGGGATACCGGTATACGCTGAAGCAGCACAGGCTGTGGTAACGCCAGGTATAATAGCAAAATTAATATTGTGCTCTGTTAGGGCGCTCGCCTCTTCATTGATTCGCGCAAAAATACTCGGATCACCCCCTTTTAAACGAACAACTTTACACCCTTGTTGTGCATATTTTACTAATAGGGCACTTATGGCAGCTTGGGGCATAGAATGTTTACCAGCGCGTTTACCTACATATACACGCTGTGCATGTTTAGGTATGGTATTTAAAAGCGCTTCGCTTACTAAGCTGTCGTACAATACCACGTCGGCTGCTGCAATCAGGCGCTGCGCTTTAACCGTTATAAGCTCAGCATCGCCCGGGCCTGCTCCAATTAAATACACGTGGCCGCTTTTTGGGTGTTCAGCTTTGTGCTTTGTATCTTGAGTTAGCTTATTAACAAATTTGTTTAGCCATGGGCTTTCAATACCCGAAAAATATGAAAGAACACTCATTTTATGCTCCTCATGCTAACGCTGTAATGGCTTTTGGCTCAGCACTAACAAAAACATTGCCATTGTCTATTTTGGCTTCAAATACGGGTAGCTGTATTGCCTCTGCTTCTAGGCATTCGCCAGTATTTAAACAAAAATGTTGCTTATACAAAGGGGAGGCCACTACTAATTTGCCATCAATAGAGCCAATAATACCGCGCGATAGTACATTGGCTTTGCCTATCGGGTCGTAGTTGCTAATGGCTAACACAGGCTCACTATTTTGTGGAACATAAAATATGGCCACTTGCTGGTTGTTTACTAATGCGCATACGCCACTATTAGCAACTAGATCATCGATTGTTCCAATTTTATGCCAATACATCAGCTTGCTCCTGCTCAATTTCCATTACGGGGATACGGTTTGTTGAATTTTGTTGGTTCCGTTTTTCAGACTCAGTAGCAGGGCGAATTTGGTCGCGCTCTTGTACAAATAAAATATTGCTATCGGCATCTGGGCTATTAATAAATTGGCGGAACCGTTTTGAGGCCTCAGGACTTTCGACTGCTTTTTTCCATTCGCAGGCATAAGTTTTAGTTATAAGCGCCATTTGCATTTCAAGTTCGTGGCAAATACCTAAGCTGTCGTCTATTACTACGCTTTTTAAATAATCTAACCCGCCCTCTAAATTTTCCAACCACACTGAGGTGCGCTGTAGCTTATCGGCGGTTTTAATGTAAAACATGAGCACACGGTCAATGTATTTAATGAGTGTGTCGGTATCTAAGTCGGTCGCAAATAAATCAGCATGGCGTGGACGCATACCGCCGTTACCACACACGTATAAATTCCAGCCATTTTCGGTCGCTATTACGCCTATATCTTTGCTTTGTGCCTCAGCACATTCGCGAGTACAGCCAGAAACGGCCATTTTAATTTTATGCGGTGCGCGTAATCCTTTGTAGCGCTCTTCAATCGCAATTGCGTGGCCAACACTGTCTTGTACACCATAGCGACACCACGTACTGCCAACACACGATTTAACCGTTCTGAGCGATTTACCATACGCATGGCCGGTTTCAAAACCTGCGGCTATAAGTCTTTCCCAAATAATAGGGAGCTCTTCAAGGCGTGCACCAAATAAATCAATACGCTGCCCACCGGTGACTTTACAATACAGGTTAAAGTCTTTGGCCACTTGGCCAATGACAATGAGTTTGTCGGGGGTAATTTCACCACCAGCAATACGTGGTACTACAGAGTAGGATCCATCTTTTTGCATATTAGCTAGGTAAGTGTCGTTAGTGTCTTGCAGGCCAACATGAGCAGGCTCTAAAATAAAGTCGTTCCATGTTGAGGCTAAAATAGAAGCCACTGCGGGTTTACATATTTCACAGCCGTGATGACCGCTGCCATGCTTAGTGAGTAAATCATCAAAGGTTTTAATGCTTTCGACTTTTACTATATGTAGCAGCTCTTGGCGTGAATAAGCAAAATGCTCACACACATGGTTATTTACTTCAACGCCACGGCTTTCAAGCTCACTGTCGACTACCGATTTTAATAACGCGGCACAGCCGCCACAGCCACTGGCGGCTTTGGTGCACGCTTTAACTGCAGATAAATCGCATGAGCCGCTATCAATGGCACCCACTATATCGCCTTTACTTACATTGTGGCATGAACAAATAGTGGCAGTATCGGGCAGGGCATTCCCAGCTAAAACAGGTGCGCCTTCGCTGTCAGGTAAAATGAGGCACTCAGGATGAGCCGGTAACTCCATGTCGTTTAACATGTATTGTAGCAAGGTGTCGTAATCGCTTGTATCGCCAACAAGTACTGCGCCTAATAACTTATTGCCGGCCTCATTTAAAATAATTTTTTTATAACAATCACGAATAGGATCTTGATAAATGAGCGCTTTGCAATCAGGGGTTTTAGCGTGCGCATCGCCAATAGAACCTACCTCTACACCAAGGAGCTTTAATTTTGTGCTCATATCGGCGCCTAAAAACTCAAGGTTGCCGCCTGTGAGTTGACTTGCTGCAACGCGGGCCATGTTGTAGCCAGGTGCTACTAAACCAAAAAGTTTTTTATCCCAAAGGGCGCACTCACCAATGGCATAAATATCAGGGTCTGATGTTTGGCATTGATTATTGATTATAATACCGCCGCGCTCTCCTAATTCTAGCTCGGCTACTTTACCTAACTCATCGTAAGGGCGAATACCGGCCGAGAACAAAATTAAGTCGGTTTCTAAAAACGTGTCATCTGAAAAATTTAGTCTGTAACGGCTTGTTTCGCCTTTTACTATTTCGCTGGTGGCCTTAGCGGTATGCACGCTTACGCCCAGCTTTTCTATTTTATTTTTTAACAGCGTGCCACCTTGAGAGTCGAGTTGGACTGCCATAAGTTGAGGTGCAAATTCAACAACATGTGTATCAAGTCCAAGTTGCTTAATTGCATTGGCCGCTTCAAGTCCTAATAAACCGCCACCTATAACAACGCCACTTTTACTTTGAGCGGCGCTTGCTTTTATTTGCTCTAAATCCTCTAGGGTACGGTAAACCAAGCAATGGGGTTGGTCATTCCCTTTAATAGGCGGTACAAACGGGTACGACCCTGTTGCTAAAATAAGCTTATCGTAACTAAACGTATCACCAGTTTGAGTGTTAACTACTTTGTTTGTTTTATCTATTTCATTAACCCACTGATTAGTATGTACATTTATATTTAACTGCTGATAATTATCAAAGGTGGTGAGGGCTAAATCGGCGGCTGTTTTACCATCAAATACGCTGGATAAGTAAACACGGTCATATGCTAAATTTGCTTCCCCGCACAGTACGGTAATGTGTGCATTAGCGTCGCTTTGGCGCATTTGCTCTACAAAATGGTGCCCAACCATCCCATTACCAATAATGAGTATTTTTGTTGGTGTTTGCATTGGTATCCCCTCAATGACGGTTTAATTTAAAACAAAAAAGCCCGCCACAGATACAAGTTAATGTAACTGCGAGCGGGCTTCTTTGCCTGTGGTCATAACAACCTAAATGTGTGTCGTTTTAATAACGAACAGTATGGTTATCTTGTAAGCAAAAATACGACCAATTTTATAAGTGTTTGTTTTTTAAAAGCTACACTGCTTTTGAATGGTTTTATTTACACATATTTGAGTGGTTTTGGTGCGGTGCTAGCACTATAGAAGTGCAAATAAAGAGGCTACGACGTGCTAAGTAGTCAACAAAAGTGCATTTTGTGCCGTTAACTAATAACGGGGGAGACGTTTAGGGTATGAATAAAAAATACGCCTAATGTTATTTTGAGATAAAAAACACTAGGCGTATTAATACTGTAAAGCGGCTTACTTACTTTGCTTTGCCAGGGTTTCTACATCGGTATCTTCAACAGGTTTAAAGCTGCCTGTTGCTTCATCGTAGGTTTTAATTTCTGCAGATTCAATATCATATACCCAGCCGTGTAGCTTAATTTGACCAGTTGCAATTTTTGCAGCCACAGCAGGGTGTGTTTTTATATGCTGTAACTGTTGTACTACGTTCTCTTCAATTACCAAGCCTAGGTGTTCGTTATTATTTAGCTCTGCGCAACCGCATTTTTCTTTTACAACTTCTGTTGCTACGCGGCTGTGACCAAGCCACTCTTTAACGTGCGGCAAGCTTGATAAACCCTCAGTATTTATAGCGCCTTTCATAGCTCCACAGTCTGAGTGTCCACAAATAATAATGTGTGATACGCCCAGCGCTGCCACTGCAAATTCAATTGAGGCAGTCATGCCACCGGTTTGATTACTGTGCGGCGGGATAATATTGCCCGCGTTACGGCAAATAAATAATTCACCGGGTTCGGTTTGAGTTACTAAGTTAGGGTCGATACGTGAGTCGGCACAGGTGATAAATAACACTTCTGGGTTTTGACCATTGGCTAGTTTTTGAAACGCTGCTTTTTTTGATGGGTAAACTTCTTTTTGAAACTTAGCCACGCCCGAAATAATATGTTCCATGTACAACTCCTAATTGGGGTAATTTAATCGTATTACTTATAGCTTTATTCGCCAGACAAATTAGCGCCAGTATAACTTTGTTCTTATTTTTTTTGTACTGTTTAGCCGTTTAATAAATTTCATGTAATTTAATTAAATGCTGCATAAGGGGCGGTAGGTTATCAAAGCCATTAATGGCAAGTTTTATAATGAATCAACGGGGATAGGGATTTGTAAGGTTATTTAAATAAATTGGCAAAATAGGGAAGGTAGGAGCGTGTTAAACGCCCCTATTCAATTAGAGTTTATTAAAAGTCATAGTTAAAGCTTAGAGTAAGCCTTCTACCATCTAATACAACGCCATAAGTCTCGTTGGTAACTACACGGTCTGTTACGTTATATAAGCCAGCCATGAGTTTTAAGTCATCAGTAACCCAATAACGAGCACCTATATCCATCATGGTGTAACCCGGAGTACCATCACTTAGGCTGGTACGACTTAAGTAGTCGGTTGTTTCGCCACGATAATTTACACGGCTCCATAAATTTACAGTATCGCTGGCGTCCCAATTTAAGCTAATGTTAGCCATGCTCTTTGGTATTTTATTTAAAGGCTCGCCTGCAAAGTCACCGGTTTTTTGCTCAGAATCAGTGTAAGAATAGTCGCCTTTAACACGTAAACTTTGGTTAATACGGTAGCTTATCGTTGCTTCTAACCCTTGCATCTGCGCTTTTGAGATATTTTTTTGCGTACTTAAAAACTGATAGGTATTGCCGCTGAATTCACATTGGTAGTTTTCAAAGTCATTCCTATCAATATTTTCGCTAACACAGTATCGATCTTCTGCAATTTTATCATCAAAGTTTGTCTGATAAAGCGTTAAGCTAGTGGATAGACCTACTTTGGGGTCGTTATAAATAAAACCTACTTCGTAGTTTACGCTGGTTTCAGGCTCTAGATCAGGATTACCTATGATCAAGGCACGTGAAATCGATGTCCCATCTGCAGATAAATTAGGCGACCCGCCGCCACCAGTACCGCGTCCAAAGCCAGCTGTGGCTTGAGAGAGTGAAGGTTGCGTATACCCTGTAGAAACACCGCCCTTAATAGTAAAATTATTAGTGATATGCCAGTTGGCATACAGGCGGGGTGACCAATGCGAACCAAATTGCTCATCGTTATCGTATCTTAAGCCTGTTGTTATGGCTAAGTCGTCAAGAAAGTTCCATTCAACCTCTGTGAATAAAGCACCAATCCACCGATCTACCGTGTCACTTGCAATAGCAACGTTAGCATCAAGTAAACCGTTGGTTTCATCAACGAGCTCTTCTGTTTTATAGCGTGCGCCAACAGTATAAATGTGCTTATCGCCTGCGTAAGTTGCCGAACTATTTAGCGTGATCACTTCTTCTTTTTTATCTTCATTTTGAACACGTTCCGATAAGTCTTGCTGAAGATACGTATTTGTAGTTAGCTTGCCATAATTACCATTATGAGTAATTACATACATTTGCTTCTCATATTCGTATTGAGACCCTTCGGCATCAGCCGCAATAGACTCACCTGGCGTATGCTTAAAATCAATGTTTGATGTATTGTAAGCTAAGCTCATTCGGTTTTTAGCATTTACAGCCCAATTAAATTTTACACCAAATTGCGTTGTATCCGAATCAGGGCGGCTTGCAGCAGAGTCTCCACCGCCTGAATAACCACTTTCATCGGTATGCTGTAAAGACCCTGTAAGCTCAACGCCTAATACGTCTTTTATTAAAGCGCCGCCCAGATAAAAGTCACTATTGTACTCATCATTACTTACATCATTCATCGATGAGGTATAACTGGCCGCCAAACTGCCTGACCAGTGTTGAGGGGCTGCACGGGTAATAATATTAATTACACCCCCCATTGCCTCTGAGCCATAAAGCGATGACATAGGGCCGCGAATAACTTCTACACGTTCAATCATTGCAAGCGGTGGTATACCAATTTGTTTGCCTCCATCGGCACCGTTGGTATTGACAGAGCGACCCGCTGAAATAGGGCGGCCATCAACAAGGTATAGGGTGTACTGATCATCCATACCGCGAATACTAATATCTTGCATATTACCGCCACCACTGACGTATACGCCGGGTATATCGCGAACAGCATCCACCACAGTGGTATAAGATTGTTTACGTAACTCTTCTTGTAATATGACCGAGATAGAAGCAGGGGCGTCTATAATTTTTTGTTGGTAACCGGTTGCTGTTACAACCATTGTTTCCATTTCGTTGTTATTTTCTGTGGCCGAAGCTCCCATGGCTAAAGGGATAAAAATAGCCAAAGGCAACTTATTACAGGTCAATGGTGCTTGCTTAAACAATGAGCGGTTGCACATTAAAATGTTCTCCTTTACGTGTAGACCTCTATTTATAAAGTGCAAATGATAATTCTTATTGTTATCATGTAAAGGAAATTGAATGGAACAATGTGTTGCAAAAGCCGCAACACATTGCACTCGTTTGTTTATGACAAACAGGTTTAACTGAAGGTGTAAGCCTGTTTTGTATTTCAAACGTTGCAGGAGGTTATAGTGTTACAGTTTAAAGAATTACATAGTTTTGTGTCTGTTGTTAGTTCGGGCAGTTTATCAAGTTCTGCAAAAACGCTTCAGTTATCTAAATCTACTCTTAGCCGACACCTAAAAAATTTAGAGCAAGATACAGGTTATACTTTATTAAAAAGAATGCCTAAAAGCTTAGTCCCTACGGAGGCAGGGCTGCGTTTTTATAGTTATTGCGAGCAAATACTTCGCATTGCTAATGAGGCCAAACATGAACTAGCTACACTCGATGAAAAGATACAAGGCGAGGTGGTTGTGTATGTTGATAATGGTTTATTAAGAGGTTGGCTAGGCGATGTGGTTGCTCAGTTTTTAACGCGCTTTCCTGATGTGAGCGTGACTTTAAAAACAGATATAAAGGCAAATTCAAATCAGTGGCGAGATCATATTTTACTTTGTATGGGCTCTCTCCCAGAGACCAGCCAACGCCAAGAAAAACTCTGCATGTTATGGCAAGGCGTATTTGGTAGTAAAGAGTATTTTAGCCGTAACGGCTACCCACAATCACCGGAAGATTTGATAAACACACAATGGCTTCAATTACTTGGGAATAAAAGCGAGCAGCTAGTGATGACTGATCAGCGTGGGACGACATTAAGTGTGCTAGTACCTTCGTCACGTATTCAGTCTGATCAGCTAGTGTTACAGGGGGATGCAATAAGCCACGGGCATGGGCTGGGTTTATTACCACTGTGGCAAGCCAGCATGCGGCTCAATGCTCATCCTGGGTGTTTTGAGCGTTGTTTAAACGACTGGGTAGCGGATCCACTGCCTATTTGGCTATGTTACCCATTTGGTAAATTAGCGAAAAAGCAACGCGCCTTTATAGATCATATTAAAGGTAATTTACCTAAAGCCTGGAATACTGAAATATGCCAAAGTATGTAATAGTAATTAGAGTATGTTGAGCTTTTAAGTTAACTTCTCATCAGTCTGTATGGTATTTAGGCAAAGTCGAGCCTATCTCGTTATTCCCTATAAATAGGCGCTAACGTCGTATTAACGCCAAACAGTCGCTGCCCAAAGGGTCTCCCTGGAGACTATTTACTCTTTGTAACTCGGCTTTTGCTTAATCCATCATGTTACAAAAATCGCGCCGTGATTAAATAGCCCCTAGTTTAAACAAATTTCAGTCCGCAAAGATCAACTGACCCTCTTAAACGCGAAGAAATGTCCAAGTGTTTTAGAAACTGCAACGCAAAAAACCGCTTTTATACCAAATAAAACAAATACGACTCATTATTATTTTTAGGTGTGCGTGATAGCATGGCCTACCAATTACCTATACTTACACAAAAAGAAATAGTAATAATGTACGGTCATTTTTTAAATATACTTATAATTTTAGTGTTCGGCTTTTATTCAGTGGCAAGTTTTGCCAACTACCCTTTAACAATAGAGCATGCAGGAAAGAAGCCTGTTGTTATAAAACAAAAACCTAAAAAAGTGGTTGTTTTTGATTTAGGTGTACTCGATACCATAACAGCGCTTGATGTTGAAGTAACCGCTGTAGCTAAGGGCGTGTTCCCAGATTATTTGGCAGGTTATAACACCTCTGATAAAGCAATAGCGGGTAGTTTATTTAAACCCGACTATGCAAAGCTCAAAGATATAAAACCTGATCTTATTATTGTGGGTGGCCGAAGCCGTAAGGCCCTTGATAAACTATCGGGTATTGCGCCAACTATTGATTTAACCGTTAATGCCGATACCTTTGTGCCTAGCGTTAAAAGAAATGTTTTATTACTGGGCAGTATTTTTGATAAAAAACAACAAGCAAAGTCACTGTGGGAAAAGCTAAACAGTAAAATCCTAACTTTGCAGGCTAAAGCAAAAAGTAAAGGTGCAGGGCTAGTTTTATTTACCGTAAAAGATGTGTTTATTGCACACTTACCCGGCGATAGGTTTGGTATGGTGTATGACCTGTTAGGTATTCCAAGCGTTGGTAAAATTAATAAACAAACCGATAGCAAAGCAAATAAAAAGCAAACTAAAGCACAAAAAGCCAAACATGCTGCAACCCTTACAAGAGCATACATAGAAAAAAAACCTGATTGGTTATTTATACTCGACAGAGGGCTAGCAACCGCAGGACAAAGTAATATTAAGCAAGCATTAACTAGTTCACCTTATATAAAAAATTCAAACGCTTGGCAAAAAAATCATGTTTATTATCTAAATCCAACACAGTGGTACGTAGTTACTGGTGGATACACGAGTGTACTTAACACGGTTAATGATCTAAATACACTATGGTAAGTAACAAACCCAAAAGTGAACACTATTAACTCAGCATACTTTGAGTTTATGGGCTGATTTTAAGTTATACATGCGCTGATCCGCTAAGGTTAAACACTCGGTATGGCTTTGGCATTCATCGCTTGATGCTATGCCATAACTAATACCTGATTGCGGCCATTGACGCTGTATAGTGTTATGTAATGCGTTGAGCTTTTGGGTGAGCGTGGTTTTTAGCTGGGGGAGGTGTGATTTGTTTTTGACTTTACATAACCAAATAAATTCATCGCCCCCGGTTCTAAATACGGTGCCGTCTTGCGCTAAATGCTGTATCATTAATTTTGCTGCATTAATTAAAAACGCATCCCCTTTGGCGTGCCCAAGCCCATCGTTTATTTTTTTTATTCCATCACAATCTATAAACACAATGATGTAAGCACTATGTGCAAGTTTAACCAGCTCATCATCTAATAATAATCGGTTGCCAACTTGGGTTAGAGGGTCAAAGCGAGATTCATACAATAAGGTATTAAACGCTTGATGCTTTAACTTCAGCCACTCAGATAAAGATAATAATATACACACGCAATCTATTGCTAAAGCGAACAGCACAAAGATTTCTGCTGAGGTTGCATTTATTAAATTAAAATGAAACGCAACGTAGACTACTAATGAGAGGCTATAGAGCACATTGCCAAATAAAAAATACTTGGCTCTAAAATCGTTCAGGCTAAGCATAGCAAACCCGGTAGTTAAACTAAGCGTAACCCATATTGCTGCTAAAAAATGCGCGGTATAAAACACCACATAAAAGGGCATTAATAGACTGCAAACGCCACATACAAGGGCAGTAATAGAGAAGTATTTTAATGCGCGTGCCAGCTTGTTTGTTTTTTCTTTATCAAAGTTAAATAGGTAGTAGGTAAATGCGCCAGCGCAACTCACAGCAAAGGCGAATAAATACATACCTAAGTAATGTTTATTAAAAGTGGGACTGGCGTAAACTGCATTGACAGCACCTGAGGCAAACGCCCAACCAAAGCCATGTAAACCAACATAGCCAGCACAAAATAAGGCCACTTTTTGTTTTACATTTAAAAACATTACCAAGGCCAATATTGCTAATGTAAGCATGACTGAAATAGCAATAAGGCTTACTGAGTTTATATAAAATTGATGATGTAAAAATGCACCCTCATCTAAAATAGTCAGATCAACTGGGGTGGGGTAATGTTTGGCTTCTAAATATATCCACAAATAGCCCTTGCTTGGTTCAAAAAAGGGCAGTTTAAATGCCTGACCATGCATTAAAATAGCCGGTTGGTTAACGTGTGACTGCGAAAAATCAGCAAGCTTAACTATATCCCCCTGTTCGGTTTGCCAAAAGGCTAAGCCAACATCGATAAAATTGGCCTGAGGAAGCACATACCAATCACCAGTGGTGGGGCTATTTAGTGCCACTTTTGTCACTACAGCGCCACTTTTACCGAGCAGAGTGCTTATTTCAGAACTGTTTTTATATGATGTAATGACTTGTTGAGCAGAAGGTGTGGTATTAAATGCTGTGACAGGGCGCCACAGGTCATCATCTTTTAGCGTAATTTTATCAGTATTTAGTGGGTATGCATGTACTAGCGGGCTAAACAAAATGCAAAAGAACAACACTGTTAATTTACCAATCCGCACCATACCTAAACTCACTTAAAAAAACCGCTAAGTGATTATAATCAAACTCTTAATAAATAGTATATAAATGAATCAAAATTAGTGCCCTAAAGTAACCGCTTTACTTGGCATTAAAGAGCAAGCTGCATTAATTCATACGTAATACGGCGACATATATTTAAACAATTTTATACTTACTGTAAGTATTTTTTCGAAGGGGAGTAGTTTTGGTACGACTGAGTGTATTCGAACCACCGATTTCGGCGTGGGCATAGAGAGTTGGTAGTGCTAACCAAATGAGCTACAGTCGTACAAATATATATTTATTCAAAAGGAAGAATAGTTTTGGTACGACTGAGTGGATTCGAACCACCGACCTCTACCATGTCAAGGTAGCGCTCTAACCAACTGAGCTACAGTCGTACAAATAATATCTTAATCTGAGAGAATCG